>CADAKR010000055.1 GCA_902788545.1 uncultured Coriobacteriaceae bacterium | reverse complement strand
CGTACCTGTTCGGCACGTGGGAAGCCGATAGCCGGCCGTACAACCCCACAAAGCTCGGCAAGGAGTTCTCGGCGTTCTGCAAGATGAATGGGTTCGACTGCACCTTCCACGATTTGCGGCACACCTTCGCGACGATGATGATCGGGCAAGGCACCGACATCCGCACCGTCGCCGACTGGCTCGGCCACGAGAAGCCCAGCGTGACGCTCGACATCTATGCCGACGTGGCGCCCGAGGCGAAGCGCGACTCGCTCAAGAAGATGAAGGCGTGCTTCGACCTCGATATGGACGGGATGTTCGGCGAGCCCGAAGCCGACCCGCATGCGTTGCCGGCTTCGGGCGTGCGGGGGCTCACGTTCACCGTCGAGCAGCTTGAGCTCATGCTGGCGGAGGCGAGGAGACTGCAAAAGGAGGCTGTCGGCGACTCTTAATATGCCGCCCGGTTGTGCATAACGCCGATAACAAGGATGCGGTCGTCTTCCAGCAGCTTGTACAGCACGAGGAAAGGTGGCACGACGAGCTTGCGCACGTCGCCGCCGTATTTCTCGACAATCGATGCGGGCAGGTTCGTTGATCCCATTTCGGGAATTACTGCGAGCAGGTCTGTCGCGTCCATGATGTTGTCGCGTACGCGCTTCGTTTCAACTTGGGCCATCTCGTCGAAGAACGAACCGGCGTAGAGGACCTCAGCCACGGGCCCTCACGCGCCTCTCGACCTCGGCGCGTGCCGCGTCGGCTCCTACGACGTAGTTGCCCGCTTCGTAGTCGGCGAGGCCCCGGGCGATAACAGCGTCCATCACGTCCTCGAACTCGGCTTCTGATTCCCCCGCGTTTACGGGGCTGATCTTCACCCACGGCTTCGAATGGCGGAACACGATCACCTCGTGCCCAGACCGGTTCACCTGTTCCGCGATGCGCGAAAAGTTGTTGCGAGCTTCTGCCACGGTTGCTGTAAGGGCGGTCATTCGCGCTCCTTTCGATGCGTTTATTATAGCGTAAAAAAGCGCCATTATCAGATCGACATCCCGCAGCTTTTGGTGTCCTATGCTTTCGCCGGCGCATCATACGCAACAATGCCGCCGACTGTGCGACGCGCCGCGCCGTAAGCAATGGCTGCGATCACGAAATCGAACCGAGCTAAAGACATTTGCGGCGGCGCTTCTTCTGCGTCGCTAATCTTCATCCGGCCGGAATGGCACGACGCGGCCGGCTCCGAAGCAACTCGCGGCTCATTCGGGAAAAGTGCGGTATCGTTGGCAACCAAGGCAAAACGAAAGGGCACGGGAATAAAGGTGGAACTCGCAAGCGGATACACGCTCATGCACGAGCACATGAGCATAAGCTTATCGCCGGGCGACTTGGGAACGGATTCGTTCGAAAGTCTTTGCGCCGACCTCCGCACGCTCAAAGACTGGGGCGTTGGGAACATCGTGGACCTGACCAACCAATCGATGGGGCGCGACGTAGGCTACGTGCGCAAGCTCTCGGAGGAGACTGACATCAACATCATCATGTCGACCGGCTACTACCTGGAACCATACCTCAAGCAGGGCTTTGCCGATTTCATCGCGGAACACACGGTGGCCGAACTCGCGGACTGCGCAGTGCGCGAGCAACAGGGCATCGGCGAGCGATCCGGCAAGCGTCATGCCGCTTCGCTGGTCCAGCTCCAGCAAAACCCGGAATTGGGTGAGCGACACTCCGCTTTTATGTGTGGAATGTGTTAGCTACCTTGGCGCCGGTGTTACTTTGGCGTTGATGACGACAGAGTACCCTGCCCAGCTCAACGACGAGCCCATCAAGAATCCGTTCCTGGGCGACCCGGACAAGTGCCCCGTACGCGACGTGAAGCTGGTCAATTGGTACGACGGGGTCATCGCGGGCAAGTATAAGGGCCTGATCAAAACCTCGGGCAATCCCGTGCACAATGCGCCTAACCGCGGCCTTTGGCTGGAAAAGATAATCCCCAACCTGGAACTGATAGTCGACTTCGACATCTGGTTGACCGACACTGGCGAATACGCCGACTATGTGCTGCCCGACTGCATGCCCTTCGAGCGCGAAGAGATCATCATGAGCGCCTGCTATGGCCACATCGTGCTGCAGGAGTCGGCCATCGAACCAGTTGCCGATGCGCGCAACGCCGTCGATTTCTTCAGCGGCCTGGCCAAGCGCGTCGGCGTGGGCGAATACTTCGACAAGACCACCGAGGAATGGCTCGAAGAACGCCTGAAGACCGATTATCCGCCTATCGCCATGATCGATCCTCCGCTTACCATGAAGCGCCTGCACGAGGAAAAGATCGTGCGCATGGCCATCCCCGATGAGCCGAAATTCGATCCGCTGACGAACACGCCGGCCACGCCTTCGGGTCGCATCGAACTGTACAACGAGACGCTCTACGCGCTGGGACATCAGGTGGCCACCTACGAGCCACCTTACGAAGCACGGGGCACCGAAGAATACCCCTACCAGTTTTTCACCGGCCGACAGCGCTTCTTCATGCAGTCGATGTACACCGACGACCCGCTGATGATAAAAATGTCGGGCGGTCATCCGACCATCCGCATCAACCCCGTTGATGCCAAGGAGAAGGGTATCGTAGAGGGCGAGAAGGTCGAGGTGTACAACGATCGCGGCCATATGGTCGCGCCAGCTCGCATATGCGGTCCTTCCTCCTCGGACGTCCTCTTGCACGCGCCCGATTGCGGAGACCGCAAACGAAGGAGACCGTGGAGGCTGCGCAGCGCGCGTTCGCCATCCGGCTCCCTGTCTCACCCGCTATGATCCCGAGCTCTTCTCGAGATTGTTTTTTGCCCAAACAGATGGTCTCGTGAGACCCTGTTTCAATGATTTAATTATACCATTTATGCAGTTCAAATAGAATATTGAAACTTGCCCAACATGATGAAAACCCTATTGAAAACTGATGGCACACGTGCTGGGCGAGTCGTGCAAATTCTTTTCAGATGCGCAGCTGGAGTCGATTCCCTAGTTAAAGCCCCGCGATAAAATAGTTTCAAAACAAACAAACCTTTGATTTTGAACGGATATTGGAATGAGCGAAAACGTAATCTTGTGTGTGCTTAATGCTCTGTATCCCGATGTTGTACACGAGAACAGCTCTGTGCACGAAATCCTGCCGCGAGAGCATCTATACCGTTATGAAGGAGACAACAGCGCCGTCTACAGCGGCATCCAAGCCAACGAAGCGCCCATCAAATACCTTATCGACAGCTGCCACAAGCAGGGGAATGACGTTACGAGCATTTTCTACCTCTGCTCAGAAAAATGCCTTACGGCTACGATTACTGCCGAAACGCTGAAACACTCGCCTGGGTTCAAATCTTTGTCCGGAGATCAAACGGCAGAAAGCTTCCTTCAAGCGCGAATCGACGAGTACTGTTCTATGATGGGTTATGTCCATGTCGGCTTCACCCCTATTGCATACAACCCATCGAAGCCCGCGGATGCATTACGCGAATTAATAATTAACCTGACCGATGGATATCGCGTATCAATTGATATAACTGGCGGTAAAAGAGACGCCGTCATACTCCTATCAATGGCGGCACAGGTAATAAGAATCGGTACAGAGGGATCCGAGCTGGGCGAAGTTGTGTATGCAAGCCTTGCTGACGGAACGATAACTAGACAAAACAACACTTTTGATATGGTGGATTTCATAAGCGCCATCGAGGGGTTTATCGAGTACGGTAGAGCTGATCGACTTGATAACTTCTTCGGTACAAGAAAGAAGTTCACATCGCCAGAGACAAAAGACCTTTGCTGCAAAATGGTGACGTTTTCCGATGCGTTGGCCCTTTGCCAAGTTAGACATATTGACCGCAAAGCAAAGGCTGTGCAGGACGCCCTCCTTGGAACCAAGAACGCCCTAGAAAGGCACGCTTATCTATATGCCCTTTACTCTGACGCAATGGAGCAGATGGTGTCATCGAGCGAAATTCGAGAAAGAACTTTCGATGAAGCCATGTCTGAAATAGCGCTGATTAATCCGGATCTTGATTTCTCAGCTTTTGATTCTCCGTTGCTCAACGACAAACTCACTGAGCTTCAAAAGCCGCATATGCTCGAGCGGAACGAACTTCTATTGCTTCCGCTTATTCCCTCCATCATCAACAAGTTCATCAACGTAGGCGAAAACGATTCCGACTCCGTGATAAACCTAATTGAATGGTGCGCTAAACACCAAATGATTCAACAAGCTTTCTGCATATACAGAGAGCTAATCTGCGGGTCCTTAGTGAAGAAAGGCTACTTCATTGAACTGGCAGCTTTCGATGACCTCGATGATTCTGCCAAGGAAGACGTAATCAAAGATCTGCTGATCAATTGTTCCATCTACAGAAGCGGCCTTAAGCTCGTCATTGACGAAACCGATGAAACAGGCAACAAGGTGAAGAGGGATGGCCGATACAGAAAAGTTGACCATCCTTACTTCCGAATCAACGACAATAAGGAGCCCCAGCTAAGAACTATTTTCGCATGGTTCAGATATCTCCACGCTGCAAGAAACATGGTCATGCACGCCGACGACGCGCTCATCACCGAGCTTTCCGACTACGGGCAACCCGCCTGCAGGGTCTAGCCAGAAGTCAAAGAAGTCTTGCTCCTTTGAGTTGAAAAAGTCCACGAGCACGCTTTGCGCGATCTGGAAGAGCTTTTGCCAAAACGCACAAAACGCACGCACGAGGGGCCTGAACTGCCATTCGGCATGGGCGCGTGCCGTTTCAGCGGCCTCGTGCGTGCGTTTCGCGGAGTGGCGTTGCGACAAATGGGGCATTAGCCCACGGAGAACAATCCCGTTAAAGCTATTTCTGCGGAATGGAAGCGAGGATTAGCGACGTGATGTAGCCGATGATGACCAGGTAGCCATACGTTTGCAGCCACACATCTATAACGGGGCGACCTCCCGCTTGGAGGAATGCCATCGTGAGCGAGATGCACGTTACGAACACGAGGTTCTCGACGAAGACCGAAACGGCAAGTCGCACCTTGTCGTTCGAGAACAACTTGCCTGCATATTGACCGATGAGGGGAACCGGAAGCACGAGCTGCACGACAACGTTCGTGAAGAACGCACAGGCGACGCCCGTGTACCATGCAACGGGCTCCATCGGGGCGCCGCCGATGAGCATGGCCGACGTGTTGATGACGATGGCCAACACCAGATCGCACAGCACCACGCGTAATTTCCACTCAGTCATACAGAAACTCTCCTCTAGCCCAAAGAGGAGCATCCTCTTTGGGCTATGGCTTTAGCGTTTTACGGGGATGGGGCGCGGCGGGGTTTTGGGTTTCTTGGCACCGGCCAAGACGACCGCTTGCTCCGGGCAAGCTTCCTGGCAGCGCTTGCATTGCGTGCATTTGCCCTGGTCGACCACGTGCACGAACCGGGGCTTGCCCATGATGGCCCCGTCCTCGCACGCTTCCAGGCACGCGCCGCAGCCGGTGCACCGCGAAACCAGGATGTGCACGGTCTTGAAGGCGGCGCAGCCGCTCGTCGGGCACTGGCGCTTCTCGAAATGCGCAGTAAGCTCTTCGCCGAACAGCTCGAGCGCCTGCAACACGGCCCGGCCCATGGCCCGGCCCTCCTCACAAGAAGCATAGGCAGCCGCGGCGTCGGCGAGCTCGCGCACGAGCGCGACGTCGGCGGGGCTCCCCTTCTTCTGGCACCCATCGCCCAGAATCGCAATGAGCTGGAAGGCCCCCTCATGCCCGAACGTGCACGTGCATTCGGTTAAGCGACGCAGCTCGTCGACGATTTCCAACAGTGCTGACGCCATGCAATCCGTCTCTTCGAAAACCCTCATCGAAGATGCCGTCACCTCGATCAGGTCGCCGAAGTGGTCGGGCGCTACGAACTCGGCTTGCGGAAACCCGTACCAAACGGCCTTGCACGCCACCGGTTCCACACCGACAGCTTCGAGCAGCGCGGTGGTCGTCTCGCGCTCGGGAGCATTTTCAATCGCGTAATCCATGGCCACGATTCCTTTCGGCAAACTAAGCTTCGTTCCACTTGAGCGGTCGGGTAATGCCCAAGCGCAAATCGCACTGGAGGCACCTCGACGCCTCGCACATGGCAGCATCCTCGGCATACGGAAGCTCGAACGTGTCGAATGTCTTTGAACGCTCGGCAGCGGCAACGCACGTGGGTTGCACGGGCCCGCGGAAGAATTCCTCTGGAGCCGCATCCAGCTTCGGCGAAGGCTCTTCGTAATCCACGAGGCTCTCCTCGATATCGCCATCGCCGCCGAGATAGCGGTCGATCGCGCTTGCAGCTGCGCGACCTTGCGCTATCGCCTCGATAACCGAGCTCGTTTTCGTCACCACGTCTCCCGCGGCGAACACGCCGGAAATGCTCGTCTGCATGCCGTCGTCGACGACCGCATAGCGACCGCCCGCAAGCTCGAAGCCCATCTCGTCGGTGTCTTCGGGGACTTGCCCCACGGCAAACACCACATGCTCGGCCGGAAGAACCTGCTCGGTTCCCTCCTCGAGCTCCGTCACGGCCCGGTTGCTCTCATCGAACGTCAAGCGGGCTATGCGCTGCACGCGCACGCCAGCCGCATTCCCCTGGCCATCGTCGACGACCTCGAGGAACGCGCACCGGTCGAAGATGCTCACGCCCTCTTCAGCTGCTTCCGCCCGCTCTTCCACCGACGATGTAAGCTGATCTTGCGCCTTCCGGCACGCGACCGTCACGCTCGCAGCACCCAGGCGCACGGCCGTGCGGGCGCAATCGAAGGCGGCGTTTCCCGCTCCCAACACCACGACGTCTTTCCCCGCCACGGCAACCGGGGCGCCCTTGCGCACAGCTTTCAGGAACGCCGTGCTCACATGCACGTTGCCCAGATCGTTTCCCGGCAGCGGTAGAACCGAGCCCTCGTGCGTGCCCGAAGCGACGAGCACGGCATCGAAACCTTGCGCGAGCAGGCCAGCCACATCGGTCACGCGTTCGTTGCAGCGCACTTCGATGCGCGGCGACGGGTCGCTGCCCTGCGCGATCTCGAGGATGGTATTCACTTCGCGGTCGATTACGTCATCGGGAAGGCGATACGCCGGAATGCCGTAGCGAAGCTGGCCGCCCGGGCGCTCCTCCGCGTCGAACACGACGGCCGAATGCCCCTTCTCGGCCAGGTACAGCGCCGCGGTGAGACCTCCCGGCCCCGCTCCCACGACCGCCACGCGCTTGCCCGTCAGGGGCTCGTGCCTCACGCGCGTTTTCCATTCGCCTGTGTCGCGCACGGCGGCGGCGAGTTTCAGCCGGCAAATCGAAAGCGCTCCCTGCACATGCGTCCTCTTGCACGCCGTTTGGCACTCGTGCATGCAGATGGCGCCGAGCGTTTCGGGGAACGGCACCTTCTCGCGGACGACCGCGGTCGCCTGCTCCCATTCGCCCGCCTTGATGTGTCGCAGGTAGCGCGGAATGTCAACATGTGCCGGGCACGTGCCTTTGCACGGCACG
>CADAKR010000054.1 GCA_902788545.1 uncultured Coriobacteriaceae bacterium | reverse complement strand
CTGGTACAGCATGATGTGACCCCTTTCTCATCTCCTGAGGCAAGCGCGCGGCGCGCCTGCAGCCCCTATCGTACGCTAACCGCCCCGCGATGCGGGGTGGGAGACAAGAACTGGTTGCCGAGCAGAATCCATAATCGGACGCAGCCCGTTCCAAGGCCCTGCGGGAGGCTGGGGCGGCTATTGGGGCGTCGAGGGTTGGCTGCCCTGCCGCAGATGTCGTAATGGGACATGGTTTTGAGCCGGACTCGCCCGTCCGTGACGCAGATGTCACGTTAGGAGATTGTGCGGAGCTGCTTTCTGCCGTTCTGGAGTCGTCCGCTCGTCGCTTCCAGCGGTTTTGTCGGCGACGGGGCGTCGAGAGGGCCGGAGAAGCGCTCCCAACGTGACATCTGCGACATGGCTCTGGCTCCCGTGGCCCTTCCATGATTCGCAAGCGATGCAGCGGGGTAGCCGAGAGCCGTTCGCCGCCGAGAGCGTCCGATAGGTAAAGATATAATGTAAACCGACACATGAAGGAGGTACCACCGATGACGCTTGTCAAGAAGATAATGGTCGCTTACGACGACTCCGAGCTGGCCGAGAAGGCCCTGCGTCTGGGGCTTGAGATCGCCCAGGGACTTGAGGACGCGCAGCTCGACGTGGTGTACGTGACTGCCAGCCCTTCATCCGCCTTTATCGGCGTGGATGACGTGAGCACCATGATGAAGGTCATGAACCGCCGCGGCGAGCTGGCCCTTGAACGAGCGGCCGCCATCGCCAAGGAGACCGGCGTCAACATTACCTACTCGGTGCTGGCCGGCACTTCGGCCGCTGCGGAGCTGCTCAACCATGCCGAGAAGACCGGTGCCGAGCTGATCGTGATGGGCAGCCGCGGCAAGCGAGGCCTCACCGAGCAGTTTGGTTCCGTGAGCCATGCGGTGCTGCACGGCGCCAAGGTGCCGGTGCTGGTCGTCAAGTAGACTGGGGGAACCAGACTGCACGGTCCCCTGAGGGAGGTCGCTCCGATGCGCATCCACATCATCTCCTGCCGCGTGCTCACCCGGGAATTCTCGGCGTTCATCGCCAAGGCCGACAACCACATCGACGTCTCCTGGCTCCCCCAGGGGCTGCACGATGTGCCTGCCGTGCTGCACAAGCGTCTGGACGCCACCCTCGACCAGATCGAGGAGGAGATTGCCAACAAGCAGATCAAGCGGGCGCCCGACTACATCGTGCTCGGCTACGGACTCTGCTCAAACGCCACGACCGGTCTGGTGGCGCGCTCCATCCCGCTGGTGGTGCCGCGGGCGGACGATTGCATCACCCTCTTTCTGGGTTCCCGCGAGCGATACCAGGAGTTCTTCACCAAGTACAGCGGGACGTACTGGCTCACCAACGAGTGGGTTGAGAACTCAGACGAGGTCCAACCGAACTACTTTGAGGACCTGCGCCGTGAGCTGATGGAGAAGTACGACGGCGATGAGGACACGGTCGAGTATCTGATGAGCGTCTCGGCCAGCTACGTCAAGAACTACAAGCGGGTGGGCTTCATCAAGTCGTGCGTGCACGAGGACCCCCGCGCCGAGGCGCTGGCACGCGGCTACGCCGACCGCTACGGACTGGACTTCTTTGACCTTCAGGGCGACAACGGCCTGCTCAAGAAGATCATCGAGGGCGATTTTGACGAGGAGAACTTTCTCACGGTGCCGCCGGGCTACGGCATCAAGTACACCGACGGCCCCGAGCGCATGATCGCGGTGCCGGCAGACGAGCTGTAGAGCTTTCGCCACCTCCGAGGCGCATCGGGCGGGCGCGTCGGGGGAGGATGCGGGGCCGTCTGTCTAACAGCCTTACCGCGGGCGCTTCTCGCTCCATCGTGGTGGAGTAACATTTCCTACCTATCCGGTGCGTTATCGGGGGATGGCGTGCTGGAGCGATGTGACCACACGATTCACGGGGTTGGGGTGCGCTATGCAACGCGGCGATTTTTACGTGCTTCTGGCGATGCTGATCTACTTCATCATCGTCCTGACCATCGGTTTCATCTATACCAAGCGCAGCAACTCGTCCACGCGCGAGTACTTCTTGGGAGGCCGCAAGGTGGGCCCCTGGTTCACTGCGCTCTCCGCCGAGGCCTCCGACATGTCTGGCTGGCTGCTCATGGGCCTGCCCGGCGTGGCTTACTTTACCGGCGCCTCCGACGCCATGTGGACGGCCATCGGCCTTGCCATCGGCACCTATCTCAACTGGAAGCTGGTGGCCCGCCGCCTGCGCAAGTACTCGGTCGTGGCGAACGACTCCATTACGCTGCCGGGCTTTTATTCCAACCGTTTCCACGATACGAAGAACATCGTCGGCACCATCGCGGCCGTCATCATCCTCATCTTCTTCTGCGTGTACTGCGGCAGCTGTTTCGTCACGTGCGGCAAGCTGTTCAACAGCCTGTTCGGCTGGGATTACACCGTCATGATGGTGTTCGGCGCGCTCATCGTGTTCCTGTACACCATGATCGGCGGCTACCTTTCCGTTGTCGCCACCGACTTCGTGCAGGGCTGCCTGATGTTCTGCGCACTGGTCGTCGTGGTCGTCGGCTCCATCACGATGGCCGGCGGTATCGACAACACGGTGGCGTTCCTTTCTGACATCCCCGGTTACCTTTCCATGACCAGCATGGCCGTGCCCGTGGCCGACGCCGACGGCGTGCAGGTGGTGCAGAACGGCCAGCCGCTGTTTGAGGCCGAACCCTCCGCGTATGGCCTGCTCACCATCATCTCCACCATGAGCTGGGGTCTTGGCTACTTCGGCATGCCGCAGGTGCTCGTGCGTTTCATGGGCATCCGCAACGAGGACGAAGTAAAGACGAGCCGTCGCATCGCTATCGTGTGGGTCGTCATATCGATGTTCAGCGCCGTCATGATCGGCATGATCGGCCGCGCCATCATGCCCGACCAGCTGCTGACGCAGTCGGCTGCCGAGAGCATCTTCATCGTGCTGGCGCAGGTCATGCTGCCGGCGTTCGCCTGCGGCCTCGTTGTGTCGGGCATCTTGGCGGCTTCGATGTCGTCGGCTTCGTCCTATCTGCTGATTACCGGCTCGTCGGTTGCGGAAAACATCTTCCGCGGCGTGTTCAAGAAGGATGCGACCGACAACCAGGTGCTCATCGTCAGCCGCATCACCCTGGCATGCGTGCTGCTGTTTGGCATCTTCGTGGCATGGGATGAGAATTCGGTCATCTTCAACGTCGTGTCGTACGCATGGGCTGGCCTGGGTGCTTCGTTCGGCCCGCTGACGCTGTTCAGCCTGTATTGGCGCCGCACGACCAAGCAGGGCGCCATCGCCGGCATGGTGACAGGCGCTGCCATGGTGCTCATCTGGCACAACCTGATCAAGCCGATGGGCGGCGTGTTCGGCATCTACGAGCTGCTGCCGGCGTTCTTGTGCGGTTGCATCGCCATCGTCGTCGTGTCGCTGTTGACGAAAGAGCCCGAGCAATCCGTCCTCGACGAGTTCGATCACTACATGGACAGCGCGCCGACCGAGCGAAGCCTTGATACCGTCCTCGAAGGCGAAACGCCCGTGCAGTAGCGCCTAGCCCAAGAAGCCAGCAGGGAATTCCTCCCTCACAGGAGCCAAAAGGGGATACTCCCCTTTTGGCTCTTTTGGTTCGGATAGGTTTTCTCTTCCGTCCTGGAAACCCGTTTGGACCAAAAGGGGAGTATCCCCTTTTGGTCCTCTTCCGTTTCCGGACTCCGCTTGGGTTATGCGCCTAGCAGCTTTTCCAGGTAGGCAAGCTTCACGCAGCAGACGAACACGTCGAGTGCCTGTTCCAGTTCCTCCAGAGGAGGAAGGGAAGGCGCGATGCGGATGTCGCTGTCGTGTGGGTCGTTGCCATAGGGCCAGGTGGAGCCCGCGCCTGTCAATATGACGCCGGCCTCCTTGGCAAGCGCCACGATGCGCTTCGCCGTGCCTTCGGGTGCGTTGAACATGACGAAGTAGCCGCCACGCGGTTTCGTCCATGTGCAACCGCCCACATCGACCAAACCTTCGGTCAGCTTGCGGTCGACCAGCTCGAATTTCGGGCGCAGGATGGCGGCGTGCTTGCTCATATGCGCGGCTATGCCCTCGGCGTCGCGCAGGAACTTGACGTGGCGCAGCTGGTTCATCTTGTCGCCGTTGATGCAGCACACGCGCAGGTGCGAAGTCAGGTCCTCGGCGTTTGTGGGGCTTGTGGCGATGCCGGCGATGCCGGCGCCGGGCAGCGTCACCTTGCTCGTCGAGGCGAACTTCACGTAGCGGTCGGGGTTGCCGGCTTCGCGGCATGCAACGCCGATGTCGAGCAGCTGGTCTTGTTCGACCGCGTCATCGTACAGGTGATGCACCGCGTAGGCGTTGTCCCACATGATGCGGAAGTCGCTTGCCGCACAGGGCATGCTGGCCAAACGGCGCACCGTTTCATCGGAATAGGTGATGCCGCTCGGGTTCGAGTACTTCGGCACGCACCAAATGCCCTTCACGCGCTCGTCTGATGCAACGATGCGCTCGACTTCGTCCATGTCGGGACCATCCGTGCCAAGCGGCACGGGAATCATCTCGATGCCGAAATGCTCGGTGATGGAGAAGTGCCGGTCATAGCCGGGCACGGGGCAGATCCACTTCACGGAATCGTAGGTGCGCCACGGCGCCGAGCCGTTCACGCCGAATTCCCAACCCCAGGTGATCACGTCGTACATCAAGATGAGCGAAGCGTTTCCGCCGATGAGCACATTGTCGGGATCGTCGTCGAGCATCGGGGCCATAAGGCGACGCGCCTCGGGCAGCCCCTTCAGCACGCCGTAGTTGCGGCAATCGGTGCCGTCTTCGGCAAAGCAATCCTCAGGCGAGGTGATGACCGAAAGCAGGGGAGTCGACAAATCAAGCTGGTCGGCAGCGGGCTTGCCGCGCGCCATGTTTAGCGACAGGTTGCGGGCCTTCACGTCCGCGTACTCGTCGATCATGCGGGCGTGAAGGCCGCGAAGTTCGTCGGTGCTCAAGTTGTCGTATGCCATATCGGTTGCCTCGTTTCGGTATCCGTGTCGTCTATTCGCCCTCTTCAGCCAGGAAGTAGAAGTTGCCGTCTGCGTCGATGAAATAACGGGTGCCATCGGCGTTGGTGACCAGCTTGCTGCCAGGCTCGTCGAGGAAGTGGATCGTGCCGTCATCGGCGGTGATGTAGGCGCGGCCCTTGTCTTCCGTCGAAGACGTGCCGGTGTTGCCGGTGTTGCCGTTCGGCGTGTTTGTGTTGGTCGTTTCGGCCGGCGTGGTGGGCTCGTAGTAGACGGTTTCATCCGAGCCGCCCGCATTGCCCGTGTCGTAGTAGATCATGCCGTCGTCGCCGATTTCGGTCACGTAGTAGATCTGGCCGTCGTCGCCCACGATGTACATTCGGCCGTTCTCATCGGTCATGATGCCCGAGCGCTGCGCGATGTACGTGCTCAGGTCGGGCCAGGTGGGCAAGGTCGTCTCGTCGTACTTCGAGAACTGGTACGTCTGGTGCACGCGGTACGTTGGCGAGCCGTTCGTGCTGCTCATGAGCCTTACCGTCTTGAAGCGGCTGTCCGCGTCGATGGAGTAGCTGACCACCATGGTGGCGACCTGCGTGTTGGTGGGCAGCGTGGAGTCGTCGCTCGCCGTCGCCTCGGCTAACTTGGCGTTGTCGATGGTGAGGGAAACGGTCGTCTCGTCATCGGCTGCTTGCATCTTGTAGCTGGCTGCCATGTCGAGCATGGTGTCGATCTCTTCTTTCGAGATGACGCTCGTGACCGAGTTGGCGTACGAGTTCAGCATATCGTCGGTCATGGCGTCGACGAAGGGTTGCTCGTTTTGAATCACGATGAGGTTCTCGGAATCGATGAACATGTCGTAGCTCGTCTTGCCAAGCTGCATGGTCGATTGAGCCTCGTAGCCGATGTGCAGACGCGGCTTCTCGCCGCCCTTGTCCAGCTCGCCGGACATGGTCGTCAGCATCGTCTGGGTTTGGGGCGCGCCGTTCGATGCGGCGCCTGTGGCCGTCGTTTCAGTCTTCACCGAAAACGACACGTTGGAAAACGTCGTCTCGGCGGCCTTGTGCAAGATGGCCTCGACTTCCTCGCGCGACACCTCGTTTCCGGGGTCGGATTCCTCGCTTGCCGTGGAGCTGCTGCTCGACGAACCCGACCCTGCGCATGCGCACAAGACGCAGGCGGTGAATGCAGTGATTAATGCGAGCAAGAGGTAACGTGTATATTTATGCATGGGCCCGCCTTCCGGTTTCAAGATGCTCCACATGGTACCGCAAATGGGCGATTGCTGGACGTCGCATAAGGCGAATCGGGCCTGGGTTACTATATTCGTAACAAGCTGGACACACGCCTGTAGCCGTTTTGAAAGGTTCGACATGACTATCGTCCTCCTTTGCGCCGCCTTGCTGCCCGTCGTGGTTCTTTTGGTGTACGTGTTCCGAAAGGACAGAGTTGAGAAAGAACCCATCGGGCTTATCGCGCGCGTGTTCTTCCTCGGTGGCGAAAAGCATCGCGGCATGTATTCGCTCAACGAGGTGAAGTCCCTCGCGTGCGAGGTCTCGCAGGAGGACTACCTCGCGCGGCAGGCGACGGTGGACGTGAACGACGTCGTGAACATGCAGTACACGTCGGGCACGACGGGCTTCCCGAAGGGCGTGCAGCTCACCCACCGCAACATCGCGAACGACGGCTTCTGGATCGGCGCGTGCCAGAACCTGACGTGCCGCGACCGCGTCTGCATTCCCGTGCCGCTCTTCCACTGCTTCGGCTGCGTCCTCGGCGTGATGAGCTGCGTCAACCACGGCGCGACGATGGTCTTCCTCGAGAAGTTCGACCCCGTGCAGGTGATGAACTCGATCGAGCGCGAGAAGTGCACGGCGACGTACGGCGTGCCGACGATGTACATCGCGATGCTGGACCATCCGCTGTTCAACCGCTTCGACTTCCGCTCGCTCCGCACGGGCATCATGTCCGGCTCGGCGTGTCCGACGCACCGCATGCAGCAGGCGAACGACAAGATGTTCATGCGCGAGATCACGAACCCGTACGGCCTGACGGAGTCCGGCCCGGTGATGACGATGACGCGCTACTTCGAGACGTCCATCGCGCGCAAGTGCCAGACGATCGGCCAGGCGCTGCCTGGCGTCGAGGTCGCGATCATCGACCCCGAGTCGGGCGAGATCGCGCCGGTCGGGCAGGATGGCGAGATCTGCTGCCGGGGCTTCAACACGATGAAGGGCTACTACAAGATGCCCGAGCAGACGGCGAAGTGCATCGACAAGAACGGCTGGCTCCATTCGGGCGACATCGGCAAGATGGACGCGGACGGCTACTACTACATCACGGGGCGCCTGAAAGACCTGATCATTCGCGGCGGCGAGAACATCTCGCCGAAGGAGGTCGAGGACTTCCTCGGCACGATGCCGGGCGTCAAGGACGTCGCGGTTGTCGGCTGTCCCTCGAAGAAGTACGGCGAGCAGCCGGCGGCGTTCATCATCCGCTCGACGGGCTCCGAGA
>CADAKR010000053.1 GCA_902788545.1 uncultured Coriobacteriaceae bacterium | reverse complement strand
GCCGGTGGCGTGGAAGGGTGGGGCGCGAAAGGCCCCGTGCAACCCGACGGGCCCATCTACTGCGCGAACTCCGGCACGACCGCGCGCCTGCTGATGGGCGTGCTCGCGCCGTGGGAGATCTCGGTGCGCATCGAAGGCGACGAATCGCTTTCCAAGCGTCCGATGCGCCGCATCACCGCGCCGCTCATGATGATGGGCGTCGAGTTCGACCCGGCGGGTGCCGAGACGCTGCCCATCACCGAGCGCGGCTGCAAGCACCTGCGCGCCATCACGTACAACTCGCCCATGGCATCGGCCCAGCTGAAGACGGCTGTGCTGCTGGCGGGCATTCGCGCCGATGGCGTGACCGAGCTGAACGAGCCGTCGGTATCGCGCAACCACACCGAGCTCATGCTGCCCGAATACGGCGTGGAAACCACCGCCGGCGAGCGCACGGCCCGCGTCGTGGGGCCGGCCAGCATGCACTCCGCCGAGATCCGCGTGCCCGGCGACCCGTCGTCGGCCGCGTTCATCATCTGCGCCGCGCTCCTGAAGCCGGGCAGCGCCGTGCAAGTCGAAAACGTCAGCCTGAACACGGCGCGCACGGGCTTTCTGATGACACTCGAGCGCATGGGCGCCGACGTGGCCACGCGCCGTACCGGCAGCGCCGGCAAGGAGCCGTACGGCATCATTTCCGCCTGCTATACCGAAGGCCTGCACGGCTGCGAGATTCCCGGCCACAAGATCGCGAGCCTCGTTGACGAAGTGCCCGTGTTGGCCCTGGTTGCGGCTCATGCGCGCGGGCTGACGGTGTTCCGCAACGTGCAGGAGCTGCGCGCCAAGGAATCCGATCGCCTCGACGCCATCGTCACTGGTCTGGGCCAGATGGGCGTGGACGCGTGGACGGAAGGCGACGACCTGTTCATCGAGGGCCAGCCTGGCCTTCAAGTGCCCGAAGGCCTCGTGTTCGATTCGCTCAGCGATCATCGCCTGGCCATGACGTGGTCGCTTGTGGGCCTGACGGGCAACGTGCCGATCAAAGTGGCGGGGTTCGACAGCGTCGACGTGAGTTACCCCGATTTCCTTCGCGACATCGAGGAGCTGGTTCGATGATCATCGCCATTGATGGCCCAAGCGGGGCCGGCAAGTCAAGCGTTTCCAAGTTGGTCGCCATCGAGCTCGGGTTCTCGTGCCTTGACACGGGTGCCATGTACCGCTCGATCGCCTGGCAAGCCGTGCACGACGGCGTGGCGCTCGACGACGCCGAGGCGCTCGGCGAAATCGCCCGCACGTACGACATCGAGTTCACGCACGAGCCGGGCAACCCGTCGCCTATCGGCGTGGCCATCGGCGGCAACGACGTGACGCTGGCCATTCGCACGGCCGAAATCGACCGCGCCGTCAGCCCTGTTTCGGCGGTGCCCGCGGTGCGCGAGGCGCTCGTCGCCCAGCAGCAGCGCATTGGGCACGCGGGCGATTACGTGGTCGAAGGCCGCGACATCGGCACGGTCGTGTTTCCCGATGCCGAGGTGAAGGTGTTCCTGACCGCCTCTGATGAGGCCCGCGCCCGCCGCCGCGTGCTGCAAAACGAGCAACGTGGCGTAGGCTCGACCGACTTCGAGGAAGTGCTCGCCGACATCATCCGCCGCGACAAGTACGACTCGTCGCGCGCCGCTTCGCCGCTCAAGGCCGCCGACGATGCCGTGATCGTCGATTCGTCCGACATGACGATCGAGGAAGTCGTCGCGTGCATTTGCGATTTGGCCCGTAAAGCGCAGGTGTAGCATGGCCGAAAAGCGGGAAAAGCACTACGAGGAGAAATACGCCAAATTCTTCGACAGCCCGTTTGGTGTCGACCAGTACGAGAACGGCAAGAAGCGGTTCAGCCGCGGGCCGGCCAAGGTCATCGTGGGTACGGTGTCCGGCATCTGCAAGGTGCTGTACCGCTACGAAGTGAAGAACCGCGAGAACCTGTGGCAGTTGGCCGATAAATCGGGCGTCGTGGTCATCAGCAACCACACGTCCTATCTCGACGTCGTGTTCATGTATTTGGCGGTGTACCCGCGCTACTGGCCGCGCTTCATCGCCCGCGATTCGCTGTTCCAGGCCAACGAAGCGCTCGCTTGGATTTTCGCGCACATCGGCGCGTTTCCGATCACGCGCGACAGCGCCGACCGCACGGCCATCAAGCGCGCGGCGCGCATGCTGAAGAACGGCGAGATCGTCGGCATCATGCCCGAAGGGTCGCGCCGCGGGAAGGGTTCTGCCGTCCCGCGCGTGCACGGCGGCGCCGCGCTCATCGCGCGCATGGGCAAAGCGCCCATCCTGCCGATGGCGGTGCACAACGTCGACAAGGTCAAGCGCAAGGGCGAGCGGTTGCGCTTCCCGAAGGTCACCGTGGAGTTCGGCAATCCCGTCATGCTCTCCGACTTCGACTTCCTGCCGAAAGACGACCGCCTCGACGCCTGCACGTGGTATGCGCTGCGCGAGTGCTTCGCCATGTTCCAGCACGTCGCGCCCGAAGAGGTCGACATGGCCGCGCTGTTCCCCGAAGACAAGGATTACTCGGCCATCTTCGCCGAACATCCCATCCCGCGCCTGACCTCTGCCGAAGTCGCCGCGTTGCTGAAGTAACCAGAACTGGGCGTTTGCCTCAAAGGTGGACGTCCACCTCTGAGGCAAACGTCCAATCAGACGGTAAGGAAGAGCATGAAAGTCGTTCTTGCTGAAAACGCAGGCGCTTGCTATGGCGTGCAGCGCGCGCTCGACATGGCGCACGATGCCGCTGTGGGACAAGGCCCTGTGTTCACGTTGGGGCAGCTCATTCACAATCCCGGCGTCGTGGCCGACCTTGAAGCCATCGGCGTGCATGTTGCCGCGGCGCCCGAGGATGTCGCGGAGGGGACGGTCGTCGTCCGCAGCCACGGCGTGACGCCCGACGTGTACGAGCGGCTGTCTGCGCGCAACCTGACCGTGGTCGATGCGACGTGCCCCCATGTGGCGCGCGCGCAGAAGGCCGCCGCGGACCTTGCAAACGAGGGATGCCGCGTGCTCGTCGTGGGGGAGAAGGGCCATCCCGAGGTCGAGGGCTTGCGCGCCTGGGCCAAGCGCGCCGGCACGAAGGTCGACGTCGTGTTGGCGCCCGAAGACGTTCCCGCCGATTTGCGCGCGCCCATCGGCATCGTCGTGCAGACGACGCAGCGCCGCGAGAACCTCGACGCCGTGGTGGAGGCCGTTCGCGCACAGGGCATCGAGCCCGTCGTGAAGAAGACCATCTGCTCGGCTACGCGCCTGCGCCAAGATGCTGCGGCGAAGCTGGCGGGCGAAGTCGACGCCATGGTCGTCATCGGCGGGCGCAACTCGTCGAACACGACGCGCCTCGCCGAGATTTGCGAGGCTACGTGCCCGCGCGCCTTCCACATTGAATCTGCGGGTGAAATCGATCCCGCTTGGTTCGAGGGCTGCGAGGTCGTAGGCGTGACCGCCGGCGCCTCAACCCCTGAAAACCAGATCAGCGCCGTCGTCGAGCGCCTGGAATCCCTGTGATGTGACGTGGAGCGGCGTTGCCGCTACATGCCGGGCGAATGGGGCAGCTAGCGCTGCTTTGCGCGAAATCGTGCTAGTAGAATTCGGGCTTCAGCGAGCGGAATGCCAGCATGCTGGCTGCTTCGCGCGGGTCGGCGCCTTCCCACACAAGCGAGCGCACGACATCGGTGATGGGCAGTTCGACGTCGTAGCGGATCGAAAGCGTGGCCAACGTCTTGCACGCCCGGGCGCCTTCGACGACCATGTGCGTGCGCGCCTCGTAGTGGTCGATTGCCTCGCCGCCGGCTAGCGCCTCGCCGAAGGTGCGGTTGCGCGAATGGCGCGACATGCATGTGGCGATGAGGTCTCCCGTTCCCGCTAGCCCCATGCAGGTCATGGGGTTGCCGCCCGCTGCGGCGACAAGCCGGCTCATTTCGGCTTGGCCTCGCGTCATCAACATGGCCGCGGTGTTGTCGCCGAATCCGAGTCCGTACGACACGCCGATCGCGATCGCGATGACGTTCTTGAACGCGGCGCACAGCTCCACGCCCAGCACGTCGTCGCTCGTGTACACGCGAAACGCCGGCGAAGAGAACAGCTCCTGGAAGAACAGCGCCACGTCGGTGTCGTCGGAGGCCACGACGGTCGCGGCCGGCACGAAGCGCACGCATTCCTCGGCGTGGTTGGGCCCCGAGAGGACCGCGAGCGGTTTTCCCGGCCCCAGCTCGTCGCGGAACACCTCGATGGGGAGCATGCCCGTGCCCGCTTCGACGCCCTTCATGCACAGCACGATGGGCGTGTCGTAGCCGATAAGGCCCAGCATCTGCTGCGCCGTGTCGCGCACGTACTTGGAGGGCGTGACCACGGCGACCGCGCTCGCGCCCGACAGCGCCTCGCCCATGTCGCTCGTGGCCATGATGTGCGCGGAAAGCGTAGCGTCGGTCAGGTAGTCGGGGTTGCGGTGCTCTTCGTTGATGGTGCGGGCCAGCTCGCCTCGGCGCGCCCAAAGGCGCACGTCATGGCCGCCTTCGGCGAGAATCTGCGCCAGCGCCGTCCCCCACGATCCCGCTCCGATAACTGCGACGTTCATGTGCCTCTCCCGTTTATCCCGTCATCCTGCAAATCGGACGTTTGGCTTCGAGCCGGACGTCCGGCTCGAAGCCAAACGTCCGATTTCGTTACGCGCGCTTCTTGTCGCCGATGCGCCGCTCGGTGCCGTCGCGCAGGCGCTGGATGTTGCCGCGATGCGCCCATACGACGGTCAGGCCCGCGATGGCGCAGAACAGCCAGCCGATCCAGTTGCCCCAGAAGAACCACAGCGCCAACAGCGGGCACGCGAGCGCTGCGGCCACCGACCCTAGCGAGACGTACTTCGTCGTCACGACGAGCACGGCGAAAATCGCAAGCTCGATGATGGCGCCAACCGGCCCGAACGTGACGAAGAGGCAGCCGATGGCCACGGCAATGCCCTTGCCGCCCTTAAAGCCCAACCACGGGCTGAAGATATGCCCGTACACGCAGCCGAAAAACGCGATGGCCGTCGCCAGGTGCACGCCGGCCTCGTCGTAGCCGAACGCACCGGCGATCCACACGGCGATGAAACCCGACAGCAGGCCCTTCCCGAAGTCAAGGACGAACACGGCATAGCCGCCGACCTTGCCCATCGAGCGTATGGCGTTTGTCGTGCCGATGTTGCCGGATCCCTCGCTGCGCAGGTCCTTCCCGTAAAACACCTTCGAAATGACGAGTCCCCAGGGCACCGATCCCAGCAAGAACGCGATGACGAGGACGAGAACGTATGCCATGACTTGTTAATCCTTCTTCTTGAACTTCAGGCGAATGGGCGTGCCCTCGAGGTCGAAGTGCTTGCGCATGTTGTTTTCGAGGTAGCGCTCGTAGTTGTCGTCGACCACGTCGGGGCGGTTCGCGAAGAACGTGAACACGGGCGGGCACGTGCCGGTTTGCGTGATGTACTTCATGCGCAAGATGGCCTTGCCCTTTGTGATGGTGTGGCCGGTTTCGCGGATCTCGGCGAGCCAGGCGTTCAGCTGGTTGGTCGGGATGGTCTTCGAGAAGTTGGCGTAGGCCTTGTCGATGGCCTCCCAGATGCGGTGGACGTTCTTGCCCGTCAGCGCCGAGATTGCCACGACCGGCGCGTAACCGACGTACATCATGCGGTCCTCGACGCGTTCGCGGATATCCGCCTTCGCCTCGGGGCCTTCCACGATATCCCACTTGTTCAGCGCGATGACGAGCGCGCAACCGCGGTCGTGCGCGAAGCGGGCCACGCGCTGGTCCTGGTCGGTCAGCCCCAGCGTGCCGTCGATGACGAGCACGGCCACGTCGGCACGGTCGATGGCGCGCATGGCGCGCACGAATCCGTAGTATTCGACGTCCTCGTCGATTTGGCTTTTGCGGCGCAGGCCCGCGGTGTCGACGATCGTGTAGCGCGTGCCGTCGTGTTCGATCGGCGTGTCGATGGCGTCGCGCGTCGTGCCGGCGACGTCCGAGACGATGGAGCGCTCGTCTTGCGTCATCTTGTTCGTGAGCGACGACTTGCCCGCGTTCGGGCGGCCGATGATGGCCACGTTGATGCCCGTGTCCTCGGCTTGCGTCGCGCGCTCGACCGCGCCGGTCTCGTGCAGCTGGCGCACGACCTCGTCGAGCAGGTCGCCCGTGCCGTGGCCGTGGATCGACGAGATGGGCCACGGGTCGCCAAGCCCCAGCTGGTAGAACTCGTAGATCTCGTCGTAGCGGTTCGGCGTGTCCAGCTTGTTCACCGCGACGAGCACGGGTTTCTTCGACTTGCGCAAGACGCGCGCCACTTCCTCGTCGTCGGCGTTCACGCCGGTGCGCGCGTCGACGATGAGCACGATGACGTCGGCCTCGTTGGTGGCCGTGAGCGCCTGGCTGGTGATGGAGGCTTGGAAGTCGTCGTCGCTTCCCATCTCGATGCCGCCGGTGTCGACGATGGTGAAGGCGACGCCGTTCCATATGGCCTCGTGGTAGGAGCGGTCGCGCGTGACGCCGCGCATTTCGTGCACAATGGCGTCTTCCGCGCCGATGACGCGGTTGACGAACGTCGATTTGCCGACGTTCGGCCGTCCGACGACGGCGACGAGGGGCAATGCCATGATGAAGGTCCTAACTACGCGAAGATCGCGCCAATTTCGTTGAAGTAATTTGCAGGTGTACAGGATACCATGTGCAGCGTTTGACCTGCCGTCTTCTCCATATCATCAAGAGTCATGCCGTCGAGCGTGACGCCATCGTCGTTGAACACGACCGACGGGATGAAAAAGACGTCGGCTGGCTTGCCATGGCGCTGGACCGCACGGGCGATGTCCTCGCCGACGAGCAGGCCGGTTACGTCGACGTTGCCGCCGAAAAAGGCGTTTTCGACGTAGAAGGGCGAGAAGCAATCGCCGATGCCCGCCTCGGCGACGAGCGGGTCCAAGAACTCCTTTTGCGCGAAACCGGCAACGAGGCGCGCGGTCGCTTGTGCGCTGCGCAGGGTGTCGGCACAGCGGCTGATGGCGCCTTGCCGGTCGGCTTCGCGCCAGTCGTCGACGGTCGAGCGGATGATGCCGATGCCGTCTTCGAACATGGCGAAATCGCCGTAGAAACCGGCTGGGGGCAGGCATTCGAGCAGGTTGTCGCGGTAGGCGTTGCGGTAGAACTCGTCGGCGGCATGCACCCAGGGCTCACCGCGTTCTGCAAGCGCGCGTGTTTGGAACGGCTCGATCAGGTCGAGGACGCCTTGCGCCGCCGCCTTCCCGTTGAAGCTTCGATCGAAGACGGTTTGATGCCGCGTGTATCCGAGCGGCACGATGCCGATGCCCAAGATGCCGGGCCGCTCGTAAGCCCACTGCAGCGTCTCGACGAGCGCGTCGCCGTCGTTTTCGCCCGGCACGAGCACGATTTGCGCATGGAACTCGATGCCCGCTGCGAGCAGGCGATCGAGTGCGTCGAGGCCGTGCCGGGCATGCTTGCCGATGAGGCGTGCGCGCACGTTGGGGTTGCTCGCTTGCAGCGACACGCGCAACGGCGAGATGCGCTGCTCGA
>CADAKR010000052.1 GCA_902788545.1 uncultured Coriobacteriaceae bacterium | reverse complement strand
GACATCAAGTTCCGCGTGCTCGATTCCGATTCGCCCGTGCGCCTGCGCAAGATGCTCGCCGAAATCGACCCGAAGACCACGCTGGCCATCATCTCGTCGAAGAGCGGCGGCACGCTGGAGATGCGCTCGCTGTTTGCAGCGCTGCGCATGGCGTTCGCCGACGACCTGACGCCCGAGGAGATGCCGCGCCATTTCGTGGCGATCACCGATCCGGGCTCGGCTCTCGAGGCGCAAGCGAAAGAAGAAGGCTGGGCCGGCATCCTGCCCGGCGAACCCACCGTGGGCGGCCGTTTCTCGGCGCTTTCGGTGTTCGGCCTTTTCCCGGCTGCTGTTGCCGGCGTCGATGTGGACGAGCTCATGGCGCGCGGCCTGCAAGCCGAGAAGGCGTGTAGTCAAGACGACGAGGACAACCCGGCCATCGGCCTGGCGGCGTTCCTGTACGACAACTGGAAGACCGGTCGCGACAAGTTCGCGTTCGTCGCCCCCAAGAAGGCGCGCGCTTTGGGGCTGTGGATCGAACAGCTCATCGCCGAAAGCGTGGGCAAAGATGGCGTGGGCGTGTTGCCGCAGGTCGAAGTCGACTCGCTGCTGCTTGCCGAGGACCTGGGCGATCGCGCTGTCGTCGTGTGCAGCGCGGCTGTCGACACGTGGGACGAGGCGGACGATTTCGAACGCAGCGTCAGCCGCGTCCATCCTGACATCCCCTTCTACGGGTTCACGGTCGAAGACGTCGAGGATTTGGCCGAGCAGTTCGTCATCTGGGAATACGCAACGGCTATGCTGGGCTATCTCATGCAGGTCAGCCCCTTCGATCAGCCCGATGTGGCTTCGGTCAAGGCCAAGGTGCTCGACATCCTGGAAGCCGGCCTGCCGGCTGCAGATTTCACCGACGAGGTTGCAGGCTTGGGTGCCGTCGAAGTGCGCGTGTCCGAATGCTGCGCCGATGCCACCGACATGCGCGGCGCGCTTCACAGCCTGTTCGCGTCGGTCGAGCCGGGCAACTACTTTGCCACAAACGCGTTCTTGCCGTTCGACGGCGAGGGACGCCGGGCGGCGCTGGGCGGAATCCGCCGCGACATCGCGCGCACGTGCAAGGTCATGTCGTGCCTCGAAATCGGCCCGCGCTACATGCATTCCACCGGCCAGCTGCAAAAAGGCGGCGCGAACACCGGCGTGTACCTGCTGCTTTCGGCTGACGAGCCCAAGGACATTCCCCTTGGCGGCGTGCCTGCGAAAAGCCTAGCCGAGCTTTCCAAGGCGCAGGCCACAGGCGATTTCCTCATCCTGGCTGAACGCGGCCGCCGTTGTCTGCACCTGCATTTGCTCGACAACTCCACGACGACGCTGCAGCGCCTCTCCGACATCATCGCCGAGGTGCTGAAGGACCTGCAGTAAAGAACTTGGACGCAAAGTGGGTTTTCGGGGACAGGAGAGAAAACCCACATGAGTGAGGTACATGATCGAAGCGCTTGACATACGGGTTCGCGGCATCGTGCAAGGGGTGGGGTTCCGCCCCTTCGTCTATCGGTTGGCGCGGCGCCATCTCATCAGCGGCTGGGTGCTCAACGACCTCGACGGCGTGTTCCTCCATGCCGAGGGCGAAACGCCGCTGCTCGACGAGTTCGTGACCGAGCTTCACATGAACCCGCCGGCGGCTGCCGTGGTGCGCGAAGTCGAGCTGAAGGAAGTGCCGCTGCAGGACTGCACGACGTTCGAGATCCGCGAATCGCAGACAGACGATGCCGACGAGGGCACGCTCGTATCGGCCGACTTGGGCATCTGCGATGATTGCCGCCGCGAGCTGTTCAACCCGTCCGATCGGCGCTACCGCTACCCGTTCATCAACTGCACGAACTGCGGTCCGCGCTTCACGATCATCGACGAGCTGCCCTATGATCGCCCGTCCACCTCGATGCGCACGTTCGAGATGTGCGATGAATGCGCCCGCGAATACGCCGACCCGGCCGATCGCCGCTTCCACGCCCAACCCGATGCCTGCTTCGCTTGTGGACCGCAGGTCACATGGAAGGTGCTGTTGGATGGCGGTGACGTTGCGGGAGCGCCATCGCGCGTCGAATCGGATGCCGTGTTCGCCTCTGCTGTTGCGTTGCTCGCCGAAGGCGGCATCGTGGCCGTGAAGGGGCTCGGCGGGTTCCACCTCGTCTGCGACGCGACGAATCCCGAGGCCATTTCCGCATTACGCCGCCGCAAGCGTCGCGACGGCAAGGCTCTCGCCGTCATGGTCGCCGACGTCGAGGATGCGCGCGCGGTATGCGAGGTGTCGGCCGAAGAGGAGGAGCTGCTTCGCTCGGCGGCGCGGCCCATCGTGCTGCTGCGCAAGAAAGCCGGGGCTGCAATTGCCCGAGGGCTTGCCGACGGGCTGCCCGAATTGGGCGTCATGCTGCCCGCCACCCCCGTGCAAGAGCTGCTCATCCACGATTTCCGCCAGGCGGCGGGTGCCGGCATGCTGGTCATGACGTCGGGCAACGTGCATGACGAACCCATCGTCGTCGATGACGCCCAGGCGTGCGAAAAGCTTGCGGGCATAGCCGACGCGGTGCTCGGCAACAACCGTCCCATTCTGTCGCGCTACGACGACTCGGTCGTGCGCGTGCTCAGCCTCGGCGGCGTGAACGAGCATGGCGAACCCAACATGGCCGTCCAGTTCATCCGCCGCGCCCGCGGCTACGCTCCCGTTCCCCTCGCGATCACCAAAACCGGACGCTTGCCTCAGAGGCGGATGTCCACCTCTGAGGCAAGCGTCCAAGAAAACCGGGCCGTCGTGTTCGCTGTCGGGCCGGAGCAGAAGAACACGTTCACGTACGTGAGTGACGAGCGGGCATTCGTGTCCCAGCACATCGGGGATATGGAAGATGCCGACGTGTACGATGCTTGGCTGGAATCGAAGGCGCGTTTCGAGAAGCTGTTCGACTTGGCGCCGCGCGTGCTCGCCTGCGACAAGCATCCCGAGTACCTGACGACGAAGTGGGCGCGGGCCGAGGCGCTGCGCGCGGGGCTGCCCTTAACCGAGGTGCAGCATCACCATGCGCACATCGCGTCTGTTCTCGGCGAACACGGTTTGGAAGGCCCCGCCATCGGTTTCGCGTTCGATGGAACGGGTTTTGGCGCAGATGGCGCCATCTGGGGTGGGGAAGTGCTGCTGGCCAACCAGGTCGATTACGAGCGCTTCGCCAACTTCTCGTACGTGCCCATGCCCGGAGGCGCGGCTGCGGTGAAAAACCCGCTGTGCATGGCGTATGGCATGTTGTGGGCGTTCGATTTGCTCGACCACCCCGGCGCGAAGGCGACGCTTGACGCGCTGGGCGATCAAGCTGGCGTGTGCGAGCAGATGATCGAGCGCGGGTTGAACACGCCCCACACCTCGTCGGTCGGTCGCCTGTTCGACGCCGTTTCGGCGCTGCTCGGCCTTTGCACGCAACCCACCTACGAAGGCGAGCCCGCCATCATGCTCGACGCTGCTCGTGAGGAAGGCGCCGATAAAGATCCCGCCTACGCCATCGCCATCACCAAGAATGCGGCGACGGAGACGAGCACGGCGCATGATACGTCGGTCGTGCTGCTCGATGCCGAGCCGCTCGTGCGCGCGGTGCTCGACGACCTGGTTGCAGGCGTTCCCGCGGGCGTTATCTCGCAGCGCTTCCACGACGCTATCGTCGACGCCATCGTGCAGGTGGCCGAACTCGTGCGCGCCATGTACGACATCAGCCTGGTGGCGCTATCGGGCGGTTGCTTCATGAACCGCTACCTGGTCGAAGAGGCCACTGCTCGTTTGGGCGAGGCCGGCTTCACCGTGGCGCTCAACGCCAGCCTCCCACCGAACGACGGCTGCGTTTCCTATGGCCAAGCTGTGATCGCCTCTGCCTCGCGCTAGAATGGCGGTGAACATTACGAAGAGGCGGCTTCATGCCGCCCTTCCAGCAGGGCCGAGGGCGGCATGAAGCCTCCCTCGCGAACGATATCGAGAGCAGAATACCAAGGGGCAGCGATATGTGCTTGGCAGTACCCATGCAGATTTTGGAAATCAAGGGCGACGGCATGGCCCGCGTCACCGCCATGGGCGCGGAGCGCGAGGCGGCGCTCGACCTGACGCCGCAAGCCGCCGTGGGCGATTACGTGCTCGTGCACGCCGGCTTCGCCATCGAGGTCGTCGACGAGCAGTACGCGCGCGAAACGCTCGACCTCATCCAGACCATGGCCGACATGGTCGATGACCCGTTGTTCAACGAAGCGGGCGAAGGGGTGCCGGCATAATGGCCGCCCCGCAAGACCTTTCCGCCGAGCTCGCGAAATTCAAGGATCCGAAGCTCGCGCGTGATCTCGTCCATGCCATACGCGCCTTCTCGCCTGAAAGCGGCGCCACGCTCATGGAGGTGTGTGGCACGCATACGGTGTCCATTGCACGTGCGGGGATCCGCGACCTCATGCCCGAGGGCACGCGTTTGGCCAGCGGTCCGGGTTGCCCCGTGTGCGTCACGTGCAACCGCGACATCGACACGGTCATCGCGCTTGCCCGCGTTCCCGAAGTGACCATCGCCACGTTCGGCGATATGACGCGTGTCCCCGGTTCCACCTCGAGCCTGCTCGCCGAGCAGGCGGCGGGGCGCAGCATCGAGATCGTCTACTCGCCGCTCGACGCCTTGGCCCTCGCGCAAGCCAATCCCACACGTCAGATCGTGTTCGTGGGCGTGGGCTTCGAGACGACCACGCCGCTTGTCGCCCGCGCCGTGAAACGCGCAGCTGACATGGGCCTTTCAAACTTCAGCATCTTCGCGGCGCACAAGAACATGCCGGGCGCGCTGGAAGCCATCGTGGCCGACCCGCAACTGAAGGTCGATGCGCTCATCCTGCCTGGGCATGTGAGCACCATCATCGGCGCCGAGCCATACCGCTTCCTCGCGCAGCGCTACGGCATACCTGGCGTCATCACGGGCTTCGAGCCGGTTGACGTGCTGCAGGGAATCGCCATGATCATGCGGCAGCTGCACGAGGGGAGGGCCGAGATAGAAATCGCCTATGCGCGCGGCGTCATGCCCGAGGGCAACCCCCATGCCGTCGCGGCCATCGACGAGGTGTTCGAGACCTGCACCGCCAACTGGCGCGGTTTGGGCGATATCCCGGGCAGTGGTTACCGCTTGCGCGATCAGTTCGCCCAGTTCGACGCCGTTCGCCGCTTCCAGCCCACCATCGAGCCCACCATCGAACCGCGCGGTTGCCGTTGCGGCGACGTCTTGCGCGGCATCATGGCGCCGAGCGATTGCCCCTTGTTCCGCAAGGCGTGCACTCCCGAAAACCCCATCGGCCCCTGCATGGTCAGCAGCGAGGGCTCCTGCGCTGCTTACTACCGCTACTACTGAGGCTGCGGCAGCGAAGGCTGGGCGCCGCTGTTGAATTACGTGCAGCGTCTAGGTTAGTTAGCCCTGTCACCTGCGATTACTTTCAAATGTGTGGATTTTGTGGTAGCATGACTCTACGATTGTCCTCAGTTGCGATTGGTAAGGGGGTGCGTGATGGAATTGCTGAGCGATGTGGTATTCCTCTCGAGGCTGCAGTTCACGCTCACGGTTGCCTTCCATTTCGTGTTCGTGCCGCTTTCCATCGGCATTGGCCTCATCACGGCGCTCGCGGTCACGCGTGCGCATAAATCTCAAGACCCGGCCGATGAGAAGGCTAGCCAACTGTGGATCAAGATCTACACCACGACGTTCGCCGTCGGCGTGGCCACGGGCATCACCATGGAGTTCAGCTTCGGCACGAACTGGGCCGACTACTCTCGTTTCGTGGGCGACATCTTCGGCGCGCCGCTTGCCGCCGAGGCGCTGTTCGCGTTCTTCCTCGAATCGGTTTTCCTCGGCGTGCTGCTGTTCGGCCGCGGGAAGGTGAGCGAGAAGTTCTACTGCGTCAGCGCCTGGCTCGTGTGGGCCGGCTCGTGCCTGTCTGCCCTGTGGATCCTCATCGCGAACTCCTGGATGCAGACGCCCGCCGGTGCCGAGCTGGCTGCCGATGGTTCGAAGGCCGTGCTCACCGACTTCCTGGCCGCCGCGTTCAACCCGACCACGGGCGTGCGCTACTTCCACACCGTGTTGGCCGCCTTCATCATCGGCGGTCTGGTGGCGCTTTCCATCGCGGCGTACTACCAGCTGAAGGGCAAGCATCTCGATTTCGCGAAGAAGACGACGAAAACCGGCCTGATCGTCGCCATCGTCGCCACGGTCGCGCTGTTCGCGTCGGCGCATGCCAGCGCCGTGGCCGTGTGGGAGGAGCAGCCGACGAAGCTGGCCGCCATGGAGGGGCAGTACGAAACCGAGGTTCCGCCGCTGTACTTCTTCGGCTGGGTCGACGAGGCCAACCAAACTGTCATCGGCCCCAGCCTGCCGGGCTTCACCAGCTTCTTGGCCACGTTCACGTTCGATACGGAGTATCCGGGCTTAAACGACCTGGCTGCTTCCGAGCGGTACGGCGCCATGGAAGTGTCCGACATCCCGGTTGGCGCCATCTTCCAGGTGTACCACCTGATGGTCGCCGTGTCGGGCGTGCTTGTGGTGCTGTTGGCGCTTACGGCCTTCGCCTTCGCGCGCAAGAAGCTCCAGGATTGGAAGTGGCTGCAAAAGCTGCTGGTCATCGCGCCCATCTTCCCGTTCGCAGCCATCGAAGCCGGCTGGTTCACCGCCGAGCTCGGCCGTCAGCCATGGGTCGTGTATCCTGCGGCGTCGAGCCCCGACGGCGTGTCGCTGCTCACCGCCGACGCCGCCTCCACGTCGGTTTCGGCACCCGAGCTGCTCATCACCATCGTGCTGTTCTGCGCGGTGTACCTGCTGCTGTTCGTGGCGTGGATACGCATCACCGGCAAGTTCATCAAAGCCGGTCCTGATGCGGCAGCTTCCAACCCCGAAGACACCGGCGTGGCCTCGTCTGTCATCGACAAGATCGCAGGCGTGGCGGATGACTCCTCAACATCCGCGTCAGCCGCCCCGCAAGGCGATTTCGGCCTGGAAGGCGGTGATGCGCGATGACGACCCTCGGCATCCTGTGGTACTTCCTCATCTTCCTGCTCATCGCCGGCTATTTCGTGCTCGACGGTTTTGACCTGGGCGTGGGCGTGCTCTACCCGTTCCTCGCGGAGACGGAAAGCGAAAAGGAAATGGTGCGCCACGCGATCGGCCCGGTATGGGACGGCAACGAGGTGTGGCTGCTCACCGCAGGCGGCGCCTTGTTCGCGGCTTTCGCGCCCGCGTACGCTACCACGTTCTCGGGCTTCTATTTGGCCATCATGCTCGTGTTGTTCGGGCTTATCCTGCGCGCCGTGGCGATCGAGTTCGCCAGCCGCGACCGCGCGTGGTCCAAGGTGTGGAATGCGTGTTTCTTCGTGGGGTCGCTTTTGCCCGCGCTGCTGTTCGGCGTGGCGGTCGGCAACATCTACGCCGGCATTCCCATGGATGCGGCGGGCAACTACAGCGGCATGCCGCTGCTGGGCTTGATCACGCCGTTCACGCTGCTGTGCGGCCTGCTTGGCCTGGCCATGTTCTGTGCGGCCGGCGCGTCGTGGATTGCCTGCAAGGCG
>CADAKR010000051.1:3318-10960 GCA_902788545.1 uncultured Coriobacteriaceae bacterium | reverse complement strand
CTCGCCGTCCACCCTGAAGCGACGCTCTACCTCATCGCCAACTACACGGCGCTGCCCGACGTGAAAGCGGAACTGGACAGCCTGTCCGGACGCTTTGCTTCGAGCGAAACGTCCGATTTGAAATCGCCCGCATCCGATATGACCGCAGAAACCGGACGTTCCGCTCGAAGCAAAGCGTCCGGTTCGGGGCTTGGCAACGCTGCCAATCCCTCCGAGAAGCTCACCATCGTCCATCTCTATCCCGAGCTGCTGAACCTGTATGGCGATGGCGGAAACGTCATCGTTCTCGCGAATCGGGCGCGTTGGCGTGGGATCGATGTCGAAATCGTTCGCGTGAGCCATGGCCAGACGGCCGATTTGGAAAACGCCGACATCGTGTTCCTCGGGGGCGGGCCCGATCGCGAGCAGCACCTGGCATCGCACGACCTGCTCGCGCAGACCCGGGCGTTGCGCGATTACGTCGAAGACGACGGGGTTCTGCTCGCCATCTGCGGCGGCTACCAGATACTCGGCCGCGAATGGCTGTTGGGAGACGAAAACGTGCCGGGTTTGGGCATCCTCGACATCACGACCAAGCGTGCCGAAGGAGGATCGCACAACCGCCTTGTCGGAAACATCGCGCTTTCAAGCCCTGTGGCAACCATGCCGGTCGTCGGCTACGAGAACCATGCGGGCCGCACGTATCTTGGGAGCAACTGCGAGCCGTTCGGGCATGTAGCAGGCAAGCACGGCAAAGGCAACAACGACGATGACGGAGCAGACGGCGTGATGTACCGCAACGTCGTGGGAACCTACCTTCACGGACCGCTGCTTTCCAAGAATCCCGAAGTGGCCGATTGGCTCATCGAGCGCGCCCTCGCCCGGCGCGCTGCCAAGCAAGGAGCGCCTGCCGGTGCCCTTTCCCCGCTCGATGATGCGGTCGAGAAAGCAGCCAACGCTTTCATGTGCCACAAGCTCGGGATTCACTAGGAACCAAGCAAACCTGCGCTTTGCCCCACATCCACGAGCTGCGAGCTTGTCGGGGTCCCTATTCCCACTGAGGCAGATCTTGTAGCGCCACGACGCCCAGGCCGTCGTCGTGCACGGTCTCCATGGCGGCAGCAAGCGCTTGTGCGGCGGCAATGGTGGTGGCGTAGGTCACGCCATGGCGCACGGCAGCCAAACGCAGCTCGTAGCCATCGCCACGCGAGCCATGGCCGTACGGCGTGTTGATCATGAGCACGATCTTCCCGTCACCGATCAGGTCCACGACGTTCGGCTGCCCCTCGCTCACCTTGTTCACCTTCTGGCACGGAACGCCCGATGCTGAAAGCGTCTTCGCCGTCCCGCCCGTGCACAGCACATCGAAGCCAAGGCGCGAGAAGTCGCGCGCAATCGCCGCAATCGAGCGCTTATCGCGATCGGCGACGCTGATGAACACGCCGCCCGAACGGGGCAGTTCGTAGGAAATCGCAAGCTGGGTCTTCGCATAGGCCGCAGGGAACGTGGGCGCGATGCCCATGACCTCGCCAGTTGACTTCATTTCAGGCCCTAACACGACGTCAGATCCGGGGAAGCGGCCGAACGGCATGACCGCTTCCTTGACGGCGCAGTAGCCCAGGTCGCGGCTGTCGAGCGGAAGCCCCATGTCGGCCAGTTGCTCGCCCGCCATGACGCGCGCTGCCACCTTCGCCAGCGGAACGCCTGTGGCCTTCGAGACGAACGGCACCGTGCGGCTTGCGCGGGGATTGGCCTCGATCACGTATATCTGCTGGTCCTTGATGGCAAACTGGATGTTCAGCAGCCCCCGCACGCCGATGGCGAGCGCAAGCCTCCAGGCGATTTCGCGCAGCTTGGCCACAAGGGCATCCGATAGCGAAAACGGCGGGATACAGCAAGCAGAATCGCCCGAGTGGATGCCCGCTTCCTCGATGTGCTCGAGGATGCCGCCGACGTACACGTCATCGCCGTCGCACACGCAGTCGAGGTCGCCCTCGACCGCCGACTCAAGGAACTTGTCCAGATACACCGGGTGGTCGGGCGAGATCTTGGCGGCCTCGCCCATGTAGCGGCGCAGTTGCCGCGCATCGTAGACGATGGCCATCCCGCGCCCGCCAAGGACGTAACTCGGGCGCACGAGCAGCGGGAAACCGATGTGGTCAGCCACGCGCACAGCCTCGTCGAGCGTGGAGGCATCGCCTGCAGGCGGATACGCGACGCCCAGGCCATCGAGCAGGTCGGCGAACCGGTCGCGATCCTCCGCAAGGTCGATGGCGTCGGCAGCCGTACCCATGATCGGCACGCCCGCCTCTTCGAGCGCGCGCGCCAGCTTCAGCGGAGTCTGCCCGCCGAGGGTGGCAACGACGCCATCGGGGCGTTCCGCATCGATGATGTCCATGACGTCCTCGTACGTGAGCGGCTCGAAATACAGCCGGTCGGACGTGTCGTAGTCGGTCGAGACCGTCTCGGGGTTGCAATTCACCATGATGGTCTCGTATCCGGCTTCCGAAAGCGCATAACACGCATGCACGCAGCAGTAGTCGAACTCGATACCCTGCCCGATGCGGTTGGGACCGGCACCCAGGATGAGGGCCTTGGGCTTGGAACTGGCGGCGACGAGCTCGGATTCGCCTGCATCGTAGGTCTTGTAGTAGTACGCCGACGGGCTCTCGAATTCAGCGGCGCAGGTGTCGACGGCTTTGAATGCGGGCACCACCCCGAGCGCCTTGCGCCTCGCGCGCACGACGATCTCGCTTGAATGGGTTAAAAACGCGATCTGCGCATCGGAAAGCCCGTGGCGCTTGGCGATGAGAAACGCCTCGGCATCTATGTCGTCGACGCGGACGCCGCGCAACGCCTCCTGCACGGCGACGATGTCGGCCATGCGGTCGAGGAAGAACCGGTCGATGCCGGTTGCCGCGTGGATCTCGGCCGGCGTCCAGCCGCAACGCAGGGCGCAGCCGACGTAGACGATGCGGTCGCACGTGGGGCGCGCAAGCAAGGGCCTGTAGCCCTCCTTGGTCTCGGACGCGCGCACGTGGCCGTCGACGCCCAGGCCGGCACGGCCGTTTTCCAGCGAGCGCAACGCCTTGCCAAGCGCCTCCTCGAACGTGCGGCCGATGGCCATGACCTCGCCCACCGCCTTCATGCGGGTGGAAAGCGTGTCGTCGGAGTCCTTGAACTTCTCGAACGCGAAACGCGGCGCCTTCACCACGCAATAGTCGATTGAAGGCTCGAAACAAGCCGACGTGACGCCCGTCATGTCGTTGACGATCTCGGGCAACGTGTAGCCGACGGCCAGCCTTGCGGCAACCTTGGCGATGGGAAAGCCCGTCGCCTTCGACGCAAGTGCCGATGAGCGCGAAACGCGCGGGTTCATCTCGATGATCACCATGCGCCCGTCGGCCGGGTTCACCGCGAACTGCACGTTCGATCCCCCGGTTTGCACGCCGACCTTCTCGAGCACGGCGAGCGACGCCGCGCGCATGCGCTGGTATTCGACGTCTGAAAGCGTCTGCGCGGGCGCAACCGTGATGGAATCGCCCGTGTGCACGCCCATTGGATCGAGGTTCTCGATGGAGCATACGACGATGCCGTTGCCGGCGCCATCGCGCACGACCTCCATCTCGAATTCCTTCCACCCCTCGACGCTCTCCTCGACGAGGACCTCGCCAACCGGCGACAGCTCGATCCCCTGGGACACGATGAGAGTCAGCTCGTCATCGTCATGCGCGATGCCGCCGCCCGCACCGCCTAAGGTGAACGAGGGGCGCAGCACGACCGGATACCCTATCTCGGCCACGATGCCGCGCGCGTCCTCGACGGAGTACGCATAGCCCGCCCGCGCAGTCTCGATGCCGAGTTCGGCCATGCACTCGTTGAACAGCTTGCGATCCTCGCCGCGCTGGATGACGGGCAGGTCGCACCCGATCATCTCGACGCCGAGCTCGTCGAGCACGCCGGATGTCGCCAATTCGACGGCGACGTTCAAAGCCGTTTGCCCCCCGAGGGTCGCCAGCAGCGCATCGGGGCGCTCGGCGCGTATGACCTTCTCGACGAACTCGGCGGTGACCGGCTCGATGTAGGTGCGGTCAGCCAAACCCGGGTCGGTCATGATCGTCGCGGGGTTGCTGTTGACGAGCACGACGCGGTAGCCCTCCTCGCGCAGCACCTTGCACGCTTGTGCGCCTGAATAGTCGAACTCACACGCCTGCCCGATGACGATGGGCCCCGAGCCGATGACGAGTATGGTTTGGATGTCGGTCCTCTTCGGCATGGCTAGAACCTCCATCCTTCGAGGCGGTCAGCCGCGATGTCGATGTCAAGATAGTCGTCGTAACCGTCCATGAGGCGGCAAAACGCCTTAAACAGGTAATGGGAATCGGTCGGCCCCGGATTCGCTTCCGGATGGTACTGCACCGAAAACGCCGGGATGTCGGTGAAGGCGATGCCCTCGGCCGTGCCGTCGTTCAAATTCACATGAGTGAGCCGCACACCGCCAAAACGGCTGTTGAGGGCAACGGGCGCCACCCCGCGTTCCACCCAGAAGCGCAAATCGCCGGCATGGTCGCGCACGCCTGACGACCGTGCGGGATCGAGTGGCCCCACGCTCGGGAACACGAGGTTGAACCCGTGGTTTTGCGCCGTAATCTCGACACGGCCCGTCAGCAGGTTGGCGACGGGGTGATTGCCGCCATGGTGGCCGAACTTCAGCTTTTCCATCTGCGCGCCTGCGGCTTTGCAGATCATCTGGTGGCCCAGGCAAATGCCGAACACCGGCACCTTGCCGAGAAGCTTTCCCACCTGCTCGTACGTGCCCACGACGGCATCGGGGTCTCCCGGCCCGTTCGAGAGGAACACCCCGTCGGGCGATGCCGCCAGCACGTCGGCGGCCGGCGTGTCCCACGGAACGACCGTGACCTCGCATCCAACCCGCGCAAGGCCTTCCAGAATCGAGCGCTTCACCCCGCAATCGTAGGCGATGACGCGGTGGCGGGCCGCTTCTGCGGGCGCCAGGGCGAAGGCCTTGCCAGCGGGAAGGTCGTGTGCCGTGAACCGGTACGGCTCGGCGCAGGATACGCCGCTTGCCAGGTTCACGCCGACGATCGGCTCGCTTGCGCGCACTTTCGCGCACAGGCTCTCCTCGCCAAGGTCGATAGTCGAAATCGCAGCCCTCATCGCGCCGCGCTGGCGGACGTGGCGCACGAGGGCGCGCGTGTCCACGCCCTCGATGGCCACGATGCCCTCGCGTTCAAGGTAATCGCAAAGCGCAACCTCGCTGCGCCAATTCGACGGCGTGCGGCACATGTCGCGCACGACAAGCCCGCGCAAGGCGGGATGCGCTGCCTGCGCGTCCTCGAAGCACACGCCGTAGTTGCCGATCTGGGGATACGTCATGATGACGACCTGACCGGCGTACGACGGGTCGGTGACCACCTCCAAGTACCCCTCGAGCGCGGTGTTGAAGCAGATCTCGCCAAAGACTTCGCCGGGGGCCCCGCACGCAATTCCCCGAAACGCCGTCCCGTCCTCCAAGACGAGCAGCGCCGCCTCGCGGGCCGGCTTCGACGTGGCCGCCAACATACGCTGTGCAAGTTCGCTCAAGTTCGCCCTCCTCGGTTCGAGTGGTCACATTCTGCGCTTAGCGTATTGCGAAGAAGTTTCCGCATAATTAACGGCACGTTTCGTAACAGACACGAAAAACGTTTGAAACATGCGCCCCCTATCGTCGGGTTAGTCCTAAGCAAGCAACCACCGAGGAAGGGGCGATTTTCATGGGACGTATCGCCGAGGAATACGGCACGCTCGTTTTCAACGACCACACGATGCAGGAGCTGCTGCCTTCAGCAACGTACAAGGCGCTCTCGAAGACCATCAAGCAAGGCAAGCCGCTCGATATCGACGTCGCCAACGTCGTGGCGCACGCGATGAAGGAATGGGCGGTCGCCCATGGCGCCACCCACTACACGCACTGGTTCCAGCCCCTCTCGGGCATCACGTCGGAAAAACACGACGCGTTCGTCAATCCCCAGAAGGACGGGCGCGCCATCATGACGTTTTCGGGCAAGGCGCTGATCCAGGGCGAGCCCGACGCGTCCAGCTTCCCATCTGGCGGCATCCGCGCCACGTTCGAGGCACGCGGTTACACGGCATGGGATCCGACGAGCTACGCGTTCATCAAAGACGACGTGCTGTGCATTCCCACGGCGTTTTGCAGTTACACCGGCGAGGCGCCCGACAAGAAGACGCCGCTGTTGCGCTCGATGGCAGCCGTGTCCGAGCAGGCCTGCAAGGTGCTTGCGCACTTCGGCCAGGACGTCGCGCGCGTCACCACCACGGTCGGGGCCGAGCAGGAGTACTTCCTGATCAAGGAATCCGACTACGAGCAGCGCCAGGACCTGATCCTGACCGGCCGCACCCTGTTCGGCGCGCCGCCATGCAAGGGCCAGGAAATGGAAGAGCATTACTTCGGAGCCATCCGACCCACGGTCAGCGCGTTCATGAAGGAACTCGACGAGGAGCTTTGGAAACTGGGCGTGGCTGCCAAGACCAAGCACAACGAGGTCGCGCCGTGCCAACACGAGCTGGCGCCGATGTTCACGATCAGCAACGTGGCCATCGACCACAACCTGCTGACCATGGAGCTCATGCGCACCATCGCTTCGCACTACGGGCTGGTGTGCCTGCAGCATGAGAAGCCCTTCGAGGGTATCAACGGCTCGGGCAAGCACAACAACTGGTCCATCGCGACCGACCATGAGAACCTGCTCGATCCGGGCAACACGCCGGCCTCGAACCTGCGCTTCCTCGTCTTCCTCGCCGCCGTCGTGGAGGCGGTCGACGATTACCAGGACCTGCTGCGCATCTCGGTTGCATCGGCCGGCAACGACCATCGCCTCGGCGCGAACGAGGCGCCTCCGGCCGTCATCTCGATTTTCCTGGGCGACGAGCTCGGACGCGTAGTCGACGCCATCATCGCCGGCAAGGAAGACGATGGAGCCGAGAAAGTCTACATGGACCTGGGCGTCGAGGTGCTGCCGAGCTTCGAGCGCGACAACACCGACCGCAACCGCACTTCCCCGTTCGCGTTCACGGGCAACAAGTTCGAATTCCGCATGCCCGGCTCGCAGGTGAACCTGGCGGACGCGAACACGATCTTGAACACGATCGTGGCGAAAGCGCTCAAGAACTTCAACGAGGCTGTCGAAGGAGCCGCTGATTTCGAGAAGGCCGCGTACCGCTGGGTGCGCAAGACGCTGACCGACCATCAGCGCATCATCTTCAATGGCGACGGCTATGCCGACGAATGGATCGAGGAGGCAGAGCGCCGCGGCCTTGCGAACCTGAAATCGCTCGTGGACGCCGCCCCGCACATGCTCGACGAGAAGAACGTCGAGCTGTTCGAGGAATTCGGCGTGCTCAACGAGGCTGAGAACCACAGCCGCTACGAGGTGAAGCTCGACACGTACTCGAAGCTCATCAACATCGAGGGCCAGACGATGAGCCACATGACCAAGCGCAAGATCGCGCCGGCGGTAAGCGCCTACGCCGAGCAGATCGCCGCCACGATCAACGCGAAGAAGAAGGCGGACTCCGACTTGAAGCCAATTGCCGACAAGAAGCTTCTCGGCAAGCTCAACGACGGGGCAAACGAGATCTCCGA
>CADAKR010000051.1:0-3283 GCA_902788545.1 uncultured Coriobacteriaceae bacterium | reverse complement strand
TCGAAGCCGTAGCCTGCGCGCGATGGAGCGCCTGCGCGCAGCCTGCGACGCCATGGAGGGCATCGTGAGCACCGAGGCTTGGCCCTTGCCCACGTACAACAAGATCCTGTTCTACTGCTAGCGGCGACTTGGGCCGGGAGGACGCGCCTCCCGGCCTTTTCATTTTGGAAGGAGAACGCGAAACGGCAATGGCGACATCGTGCATTCCGGGCGAAAGGCCTGATCGGTTGGAAGAGGCGTGTGCGGTATTCGGCGTGTACGCCCCAGGCGAGGACGTGGCGCGCCTGACGTGCTTCGGCCTTCAAGCGCTGCAGCATCGTGGCCAGGAGAGCGCCGGCATCGCCGTGGGCGACGGCGAGACCATCCTCATCCACAAGGACCTGGGGCTGGTCGACCAGGTGTTCGACGAGGAAACCCTCGCTCACCTGAAGGGCGACTTCGCCATCGGCCACACGCGCTATTCGACGGCGGGCGGCGGCAGCTGGAAGGAAGCGCAGCCCCACGTGTCAGCCATAGACGACGAGATCATCGCCTTGGCGCACAACGGGACGCTCGTCGACACGACGCCGCAACGGGCCTGGCTCGCCGGCGAGGGCGTCCAGCTGTACGGGCACACCGACAGCGAGGTGGCCGCACGCACGATCGGCGTGGACACGAGGCGCACGGGACATATCCGCGGCGGAATCAGGCTGATGATGCAGCAGCTGCACGGCGCGTACGCCATCGTCATGGTCACGCCCGTGGCGCTCTACGCATTTCGCGATCCCAACGGCATCCGCCCGCTTTCGCTCGGCAAGCTCCCCGATGGACGAGGTTGGGTCGTCGCCAGCGAGACATGCGGCCTCGATGCGGTCGGCGCCGTGTTCGAGCGCGACATCGAACCAGGCGAGATCCTGAAGATCAGCGCTTCGGGCCTTGAGTCAGAGCAGGGCATCGAGGCAGCAAGGCGCGCGCACTGCATCTTCGAGTACGTCTATTTCGCCCGCCCCGACAGCGTGCTCGACGGCGATGTCGTGTACAACGCCCGCAGGCGCATGGGGCATATCCTGGCGCATGAGGCGCCGGTCGAAGCCGACATGGTGCTCGGCGTCCCCGATTCGGGCATCCCTCCCGCACTGGGCTTCGCCGAAGCGAGCGGCATCCCCTACGGCGACGGCATCGTGAAAAACCGCTACGTAGGCCGCACGTTCATCCAACCGACGCAGGAGATGCGCCAAATGGGCATCCGCATAAAGCTGAACCCCCTGCCTTCGATGATCGGCGGCAAGCGGCTCGTGGTCATCGACGACTCGATCGTGCGCGGCAACACGTCGAAGAAGCTCGTGGAGATGCTCCGCAGCGCCGGCGCCGCCGAGGTGCACTTGCGCATCGTGAGCCCCGAGGTCATGTGGCCGTGCTTCTATGGCATCGACACCGACACGCAAGACCAGCTGATTTCAGCGAACCTCTCGCACGACGAGGTCTGCCGTCATATCGGCTGCGACTCGCTTGCCTTCATCAGCCTGCAAGGCCTGCACGACTCGATCCCCGCCTCCCACAACGGCTTCTGCGACGCCTGCTTCAGCGGCGACTACCCCGTTGCCATCCCCGATTCCCTCAAACGCAGAGCGTTCCTATAACCGGACGTTTTGCTTCGAGCCAGACGTCCGGCTCGAAGCAAAACGTCCGGGTTTTCTAGAGGGCTTTGATGCGGCTTACAGCCTCCAGAGCGTCTTCGCGCGACCCGAAGGCGGTGAGGCGGAAGTATCCCTCGCCGCTCGGGCCGAAGCCGGATCCGGGGGTTCCGACAACCTGAACTTGGTTGAGCAGCATGTCGAAGAAATCCCACGAGGTCATGCCGTTGGGCGCCTTCAGCCAGATGTAGGGCGCGTTCACGCCGCCGAAGACATCGAAGCCCGCTTCGCGCAGCCCCTCCAGGATGATGCGCGCGTTCTCGCGGTAGAAGGCGATTTGCTCGCCCGTTTCGCGTGCGCCCTGCTCGCTGTAGACCACTTCGCCCGCACGCTGGACGATGTAGGGAGCCCCGTTGAACTTCGTGCCGTGGCGCCGCGCCCACAAGTCGCGCATGGACACGCCATCGGCGTCCTTCAAATCGTGCGGCACGACCGTGTAGCCCAGGCGCGTGCCCGTGAACCCGGCGTTCTTCGAGAAGCTGCGGATCTCGATGGCGCAGGTCCGCGCGCCGTCGCACTCGTAGATCGAATGAGGCAGCGCCGGGTCGGTGATATACGCCTCGTACGCGGCGTCGTACACGATGACGGCGCCGTGCTCGTTGGCGTAGTCGACCCATGCCTGCAAACGCGGCTTGTCGATGACGGCACCCGTCGGATTGTTCGGGAAGCACAGGTAGATGAGCGAGATATCCTCGTCGGGATGCGGCAGCTCGGGTGCGAACCCGTTTTCACGCGTGCAGGGCATGTAGGACACGTTGCTCCAAAGGCCCGTTGCCTCATCGTAGACGCCCGTCCGGCCGGCCATCACGTTGGAGTCGACGTAGACCGGATACACCGGGTCGCACACCGCGACGCGCGCATCTTCGCTGAAGATCTCCTGGATGTTGGCCGAATCGGACTTCGCCCCATCGCTCACGAACACCTCGTCAGGCGAGATGGCAGCGCCCCGTGCGGCGAAATCGCACTTGGCGATGGTCTCGCGCAGGAAGTCATAGCCCAGGTCAGGCGCATAACCCCGAAACGTCTCGGCGGAAGCCATCTCGTCGACCGCTCCGTGCAGCGCAGCCACGATGGAAGGCGCGAGGGGCTGGGTGACATCGCCGATGCCGAGGCGCACGATGCGCCCGGCCTTCTCGGGATTCTCCTCGCAGTACTGCGAGATCTTCGACGCCACCGTCGAGAACAGATAGCTGCCGGGAAGCTTCAAATAGTTTGCGTTCGCCTTGAACATGCCTCGCTCCATTCCATTACCGTTACCAACCTTTGACCATTTGGGGATACTCCCCTTTTGGTTCTTTTCCCTCAAAGGACCAATTGGACCAATTGGGGAGTATCCCCTTTTGGTTCCTTTCCCCTGTTGGCTGCTACCAATTTGGGTCTACTACGTGGGGCACCTCGTCGGGGGCGCATGACGTTGCGTCGATCTCGCCTTCGAACACCGTGGCGGCAGGGCCGGTCATGAACACGCGGTCGCGTTCGCGGTCCCACCATATGCGCAGGTCGCCGCCGAGCAAGTGGGCAACCACCTCATCGTCGGTCAGGCCGTTCAGAATGCAGGCCACCACGCTCGCGCAGGTGCCCGTCCCGCAGGCGAGCGTCTCGCCGGTTCC
>CADAKR010000050.1 GCA_902788545.1 uncultured Coriobacteriaceae bacterium | reverse complement strand
GTAATCTCGGAAAGGGGTTTTTCCTCTGTCAACTTCTCGTAGGTGCAGAGAAGCGCATACCGTTTGTTGGCATTAACAAACGAAGCCGTCATCGTTTCTCCTGTCTCCTGTTGTAAAGCCGCTGTCAACCCAATCGCACCCGCGCTGCCAACGGCCTGGCGCCGAGCGTTGCACTGGCTCTACTGATATAGGATCACCCTTGTCGTAACCATAGATGACCTATGAGCTTGAGCTTTCAAGGTTATCACCGTTGCCGGCTGGGCGGGGGCTCGGCTGCGTTGGCTATCCACTTGCTATTGAACAGCTAAACCGTCCTGAACGCGCGTTGCAAAAACTCAAGGCCGCAGTGCCTGGCCCAGAAGCAGTGTATCACCGATTGGCATGAGCGCCCATGCTTTTCATTCTCTGAGACAAACTGTCGTCAAGTCCCAATTCATGGAACGTTATCGACTTGCATTGCTTTGAGAATGAAGCAGAGTTCATAGACTGATAACCGCAGGAGATTTATTTCAGCGAAAGCGTAAGGAGGAAACTATGACAGGAAGACTCGAAGGCAAGGTTGCTATCATCACCGGTGGCACCTCTGGTATCGGCAAGGCAAGCGTCGAGGCGTTTCTCCGCGAGGGTGCAAAGGTTGTCTTCACCGCTCGTCGAGATGCCGGCTTCGACCAGGAAAAGGCACTGCAGGCACAAGGGTATGACTGCATGTTCGTGCAAGCTGACCTCTCGAAGGAAGAGGCATGCCGCAAGGTTGTCCCTGCTTGCGTCGAGAAGTACGGCACGGTCGACATTCTCGTGAACAATGCCGGTACTGCAGGATCGCTCGCCCCGATCGTCTACGGTGACCCCGTGGCCGACTGGGACAACGTCTTCACTCTCAATATTCGCGCCTACTACCTGCTCATCCAGGATGCTCTCAAGGTCATGATTCCCGCTGGCGGCGGTAACATCGTAAACGTCGCCTCTATTGGCGGCCATACCGCCCTGCCGTTTGGCGCTGCGTATTCTGCGGCAAAGGGCGGCGTCATTCAGCTCACGCGCACCACTGCAATCGAGTATGCGGGCCTGAACATCCGCTGCAACTCCGTTTCTCCGGGTATCACTCTTACCGAGATGGTTGCCGATGTTGACGGAGACACGCTCACGGCTATAGTCCCGGCTCATAAGGCCGGCACCCCCGAGGGCACGGCGAACTGCATACTTTACCTTGCGACCGATGAGTCCCCATTCTTGACCGGCCAAGATATCGCCGTCGACGGTGGCGTCACCTGCGGCCGTTGCCCCGAACCTCCCGAGGACTTCCTCAAAGAGCTCCGTTCCTAACCACGATTCCCGACCTGGCGCCCCTTTCCGCTGGGAGCGCCAGGTCGATTTTGCTTATAGCGCCTTCTGCATTCCCGCTGAAGGCCCGCATGAAAGGTGATTCATATGACACAGTTCGATATCGAGTACGATGTTGTCGTCATCGGATCCGGTGGCTCCGGAAAGTCCGCGGCCTACACTGTTGCCTCCGAGAGCAACCTCTCCGTCGCCATCTTCGAGAAGCTCCCAGAGTTTGGCGGTACTTCCAAGTTTGCCGAAGGGCAGGGCGCGGCCGAATCCATTGAGCAGAAGGAACGTAAGGTCCCGTTTGACCTTACCGGCGAAGGCTTGCCCGAGGGGGCTCATTTCCCCACGCGCGAAGAGATGATCCAAGCGTATTTGGATACGAGTCACTACCGCGCTTCCTCCGAGGTCGTTAACGCCTTCGTAGACAACTCCGGCGAGACCATCGAGATCCTGCGCAACCTCGGCGTTGAGTACGAGTATGTTTCGTGCTATGCCGTAGGTCAAGAAAACGAGCTCTACTGCTTCCACCAGCCCAAAGGCGGCGGAGATGCCGTGCAGGCCGTTCTGCAGAAGGCTTGCGAGAAGGCCGACGTCGATATGTTCGCCTCCACGCCGGCGAAGGAGCTTATCGTCGAGGACGGCAAAATCGTCGGCGTGAAGGTAAATGACGCCGATGGCAACGAACTGATGGTTGGTGCCAAGGCGGTCATCCTTGCAACGGGCGGATTCGCGCAAAGCCCCGAGAAGCTCAACAAATACACCAACATGCCGTGGATTGGAGATACGTTCCAGCCTCCCATACCGGGTCTCCAGTGCACTGGTGATGGTCTTGACCTTGCCCTTTCCGTGGGTGCAGACGTCTCCTCCACGGTTCCTCTCCAAAGCGGGGCATCTACGCCTGGCAAGATGTTCGGCGCGGGTACGACCAACGCCGGTCTCCAGCCTGCACTCTGGGTGAACAGCAAGGGCAAGCGATATGTCAATGAAGAAGTAGCCCTCGCCCTCATGAACATGGGCACGGTCTACTGCCAGCTTAGGGACGGAATTAGCTGGACCGTTTTCGACGAAGATTATCTCGTTTTTCTCGAGACAGAGGGATCGGCCCTCGCTATGGGCGAGTTCCTTCAGGTCAACAAGCCAATCCGTAATGCCCGACCGGAAATTGAGGAAAACTTCGCGCAGGGAGACCCCACGGTTGCCAAGGCAGACACCATCGCCGAGCTTGCCGCGCAAATGGGTGTCAACGCAGACGCCCTGCAGAAGACCGTCGACGAGTACAACGCGGCAGCAGATTCCGGAGTTGACCCAAGATTCCACAAACCTGCTAAGTATATCCATGCTATTCGCAAGGCGCCGTTCTATGCGCTGAAGATGTGTCCCGTCGTCGTTTGCACCTGCGGCGGCATCAACGTTAACCGCGATATGCAAGTCGTTGGATACGATGAGGAGCCGGTGTGCACTGGCAATCTCTTCGCCGTCGGCAACGATGCATCTGGCCTGTATGGCGATGCGTACACCATCGACGTGCCTGGCAGCACGAACGGCTTCGCCCACACTTCCGGGCGCATAGCCGCACGTAAGGCAATTGAGATTATCAAAGGGTAACCGGGTCGTTTGAGGCTTTATCTACCAAACGAAGAATTTCCTTTGGGCCATGGTGCCGAGAGGATCCATGGCGTGGAAATTGCAATCAACGAGTTCCCGATGCGAACGGCTGCGCCATCGAGGCCGCTCGCCACATGGATTACGACCCCCGTTAAGCAATCGTGCGAAAGCAGGTGAACATGACTTCCATAGCGATATTCAAATGGGCCATGAACCCGCATGACGAGCGCGTGGGCTCTGATGGCCAAATCAAGTGGCTCGCCGAGCGCCCCGAGGTGGGCGACGACGACTACGCGGCCGTGCAGGTGGCGCGTGACGCCGCCCCCGACGACGAGCTCGTGGGCCTGACCATGGCGAGCGGCGACACGGCGTTCGCAGCTGCCCGCGGCGCCGAGCGTACCGTGGCGCTTCAAGGCGTGGACATCCTCGCCCAGCCGACCGAGGTTGCATCGGCGCTCGCGAACGCAGTCAAGGCCATGGGCGACGTATCCCTCGTTTCCATAGGCGACTCGGCGTGGTCGCCCATGGTTCCCAGCCTCCTGGCAGCGCAGCTGGGGTGGCCGTGCATCTTGGCCGTCGACGCGGTGCGCCCCGAAGGCGACACGCTCGTGGTGACGCGACGTTTCGGCGCGGGCACGCAGGACGTTGCGGTAACAGGACCGGTCGTTCTAGCTGTCGCTGCTCGTCGCGAGGAGGGGGCGAAGCCGGGTATGCGACAGGTGCTACAGGCGCGTAAGAGGCCTGTCGACACGGTTACCGCGTCTATCGGCGATGTCCCGACGCTCGAAGCCGCGGGCTTGCGCGAGCCGACCGCCCAGGCTTCCAAACTGTTCGATGGCGCAGACCCTGCGGCAGCCGCCGCCCAGCTCGTGTCCGCGCTCCAATCCGAGGGGGTGCTGTAAATGGGCAACGTGTGGATGATCGTGGCCGATACCATGAGCGCGTCAAACGTGGCCGGTATCGCGGTCAACGCCGGCGCGCCGGTGGACGCGCTCGTGTTCGGCGACGCGAAGATGGCCGAAGACGTCGCGAAGCTCGGCGTTGCAACCGTGACGCGTTACGACGTGGAGGCGACGCTGGCCGAGGCCTACGCGCCAGCCATCGCCGAGAAGGCCGCCGCGGAAGCGCCCGCGGCCGTGGTCCTGTCGGACAACGCGACGGCCCGCGCGCTCGCTGGCGCCATCGCCGTGAAGGCCGGCGCGGCGGTCGCCACGTCGGTCGTGTCAGTCAACGTCGCCGACGGCCAGGCCACCGTCGAGCAGCTCGTGGCCGAGGGCGAGGGCGTGCAGGTGCTGAAGGCGTCTGCGCCGGTCGTGTGCGTCATCGCCGACGGAGGCCCCGATGCCGAAGAAGGCGCCGCGGTTGCCGTGCAAGACGGCGCGGCCGATGCCGCCGACGCGCTGAAGGTCGTCGCGACCAACGCCGAGGACGAAGGTGCCACGGGCCTGCTCACCGCCGAGAAGGTCGTGGGCGTGGGCCTGGGCATCGGCGGCAAGGAGAACCTCGCGCTCGTGAACGACCTGGCCGATGCGCTCGGCGCCGCCGTGGCGTGCACGCTCCCGCTGTGCGACAACTACCACTGGTTCGAGCACTCCAGCGTCGTGGGTACGTCCACCCAGAAGATCTCGCCGCGCCTGTACCTCTGCGCCGGCTCGTCGGGTGCGCCCCAGCATATGGCCGGCGTGCGGTCGGCCAAGGTCATCGTGGCCATTAACAACGACCCCGAGGCGCCCGTGTTCCGCGAGTGCAGCTACGGCATCGTCGGCGACTTGGAGAAAGTGCTTCCCGCGTTGACTGCCGCCGTGAAAGGCGCATAAGTTTCCGTTTCATCAGGATTTCACCGTCGTATAACGATGCGGCGTGATAAGTATGCCAGTCGTTTCTTAAGGAGGCGCCTGTGGAAGAGCGAGATTTCGACATCATCGTTATTGGATGCGGCTGCGCGGGAGCCATTGCGGCATACGTGGCTGCGAAAAAAGGAAAGAGCGTGCTCGTCGTGGAACGCGGCGACTTCGCCGGTGCGAAGAACATGACGGGTGGGCGCCTGTACGCGCATTCGCTGCGCAGCGTGCTCGACGCGTATTCCGATGGCGAAATCGATTGGGGTAGCATCCCCTTCGAGCGCAAGATAACGCATGAGCGCATCGCGTTCATGGACATCGCGAGCGCCATGACGGTGGATTTCACGAGCGAGGAGCTGGGGCGGGAGTACTGCGACAGCTATAGCGTTCTGCGCGGGACGTTCGATCAATGGTTGGCGAAAACTGCCGAGGAAGCAGGCTGCGAGGTCATCTGCGGCATCGCCGTCGAGGCGCTGCTGCGCGATGATTCCGGATGTGTGTATGGCATCCGCGCAGGCGAGGACGAGATAACCGCGCAGGTCGTCATCTTGTCGGAAGGTGCCAACAGCCTGCTCACCGAGCGCTGCCTGGGTGCGCCGCGGCCGAAGCCCTCGCAAATGGCCGTGGGTATAAAAGAGGTGTTCGAGCTGCCCGCCTCGACGATAGAGGACCGGTTCCTGTGCGCGCCCGACGAAGGCGCCGCGATGCTCGTCGTGGGGGACTGCACGCACGGCTACACGGGCGGTGGCTTCCTGTACACCAACAAGGACAGCATCAGCTTGGGGCTCGTGGCAACCATCGAGCACTTGCAGGAAGCCGATACCACCATCTACCAGATGATGGACGATTTCAAGAAGCACCCGGCCGTGGCGCCCATCATCCGCGATGCGGCGATGGTCGAGCATTCTGGGCACATGGTGTCAGAAGGCGGCTACGACATGGTTCCCGAATACGTGCACGACGGCTGCCTGGTTGCGGGCGACGCAGCGATGCTGTGCATGAACCTGGGGTATCAGGTCCGCGGCATGGACCTCGCAATATCGTCGGGGCGCTTTGCGGCCGAGGCGGCGTGCGCGGCCATCGACGCGGGCGACGTGAGCGCGTCTGGCCTGGCGGCATATCGCACCGCCATGGAGGAAAGCTTCGTCATACAGGACCTGAAGACCTACCGCAGGTGGCCCCAGACCATGGACAAGTGGACGCGCATGTTCACCGAGTATCCCACGATGGTGCGCGAGGCCATGAACGCGGTGTTCGTCGTCGACGGCGAGCCGGGGATCCCGCTGCGCAAGCGCCTGTGGCCGATTGCGAAGAAGCGCGGCGTGTTCAAGCTGATCAAGGAAGTCGGAGGAGCTCTGAGGGCCCTATGATGAGAAAGCTCAAGCCCATAACCGTCAACGTCGAGGCGCTTATCAGCGCAAACAAATATAACGTTGACGAGTCGAACAAGCACATCGAGCTTGCCGCCGAGGACCTATCGACGCTACCCGCCGAGGAGTTCGGCAAGCTCGTGCGCGTATGTCCGGCGGCTCTCTACAAGGAACGTGACGACGGTTCGCGCAGCTTCGACTATGCCGGCTGCCTGGAATGCGGCACCTGCCGCATAGCCTGCGAGGGCACGATTCTGAAGAAGTGGGAGAGCCCCCAGCCCGGCATGGGCGTCATGTACCGCTTCGGGTAGCGAGCGCATGCCGAAGGGGCTGTAACAGAAACGCTTTGCGAAGCCCATATGCTTACACGTAAGGGCGCACTCCGTGCGCCCGCCTACCGCCGCAGAGGGGCGCACGGAGTGCGCCCCTACTCATGGAAGTCTCCCGCGTTTCCCGAGCTTGGAAATCACTTCTGACAGGACTTCTGTTATCAGCCCCGTCCTACATCGTTTCCAGAATGGAAATCGCGCGCCCAATCGTGACACGCTCGCACCGTTCGCGCGCTCATGCACTCTTCCCATCGGAAAGCTCGTAACCTATAGAGGAGGGTGTAAACCATGAGCAAGCAACTGAAAGCGAACCTTCTGCACGCACTGTTCGTAGGAATCATCTGCGGCGTTCTTATCGGCGTTTATGCGGCGCTGCCGATCGAGACCCCGCTGTACTGGGCGGCGTTCATCATGATTCCGACCGTGTTCATGTTCGGCGGGGAATGGAAAGACGTGCCCTACCATTGGGTCAACGCGGCCATCGGGTTGTTCCTGGGCGGCGCGCTGACGTTCGTCATCACCCAGCAGCTCGTTCCCGGCATCGGCTTGCCGCTCGCGTTCGCCGTGGCCACCTGCATCTGCACGTTCCTGGTCCAGGGCCTCACCAACGGCGTGTTCTCGCCGGGCGGGTTCAAGCCCTTCTTCGGCCGCTGCCCCATGGCGTTCGTCGGCATGATCATCTGCTTCGCCGCCGGCGGCCAGAACTACGTCGTAGCCCTCGTGAGCCTCATCGTCGGCATCGTGTTCGCCACGCTGTCCGCGCAGTCCGGCAAGCTGGCCGCTCGCATCGTGGGCCTCGGCCAGGACGAGCAAGGCGCAGAGGCGCAGGCAGAGGGCGCGCAGGCATAAGTTGGAATTGGCGGGCTGCTGTCTGGTAGCCCGCTACTGACCATTGGGGAGACTCCCTTTTGGTCAGTGACTAAAAGGGAGTCTCCCCAATGCTCCTGGTTGTTTCTTATCGCGGCATTTATTCGATTTGGCCGAGATGCATCATTGAAAGCACGTAAACTGGCAAGTGATAACTATGGCTCAAAACGAAATCAGGGCGGAACCAGTTTCCCAGTCCCGCCCTGCAAAGCCTTTCGGCTTTTCGAGATAATTTATATAAAAGGGCCAATAAGTGTATTTTCGACGCAGCCTAACCGCCGAGTTTTTATATTAAACGTGGAAGCAGTGCATTTTTCAAGATTGGTCGCATCACGATGTGAGGTCAGGGCTGTATTCCTCAGTCAACCCGAACGTGACTGGGTTGTAGCTGTTCAGCTTACGGCAAATCCCCTTGTCCTCCAAGGATGCAATGTATTTTCTTGCCTGCTGCTTACCTACTCTCAAAAAGCTGGCGATTTCCTGCACAGAAACATCTCCAAACAGCCCAAACGCCTC
>CADAKR010000049.1:940-9886 GCA_902788545.1 uncultured Coriobacteriaceae bacterium | reverse complement strand
CGGAGGCCAAGCCCCTCCGCCGCCCGTCCCGCACGCGCAGGCACCCCTAACGCTTGTGGGGACGGGGATGACGAACAATGCCCGCACCTTTACCGGTACGGGCGTTGTCTTGGGGTGTCACAAGTTGAAGGGTTGGTTACTGTTCCTTGAGCTGTTTTCCGTCCTTGGTCGCCCAAGCCTGCTGTCCACTAATCGGGTAGCCGACCACGACATCGGCTGCTCGCGTAGGCGACTCGAATTCGTGGTCGCTTTGGAACACGCCATTTTGGATAGTCCCATCCGCGATGAGCGATTCGCGGTCTTCGAGGCTCCATGGGTGCCCCGTGGTAAGCGAGGGTGCCACATGTTCGGATATCTTCGAGCCCGCTTGAACGGTGAAGCTGCCGTTGCCGCTCATATAGCTCGACGCGTTGGTACCGTTGCTGTTGCAGAAGTAGAGAACGGTGCCACCATCTGCGGGTTCGGTGCCTGTCTGAATCTCAGGCATATCGACCTTCCATGTCTGCAATGCGTACCCGTAGAGCACATCAGCACGATCTGAGATCAAATCCTCGTTCCAGACATCGGATGCAAGGGGCTCTACCATGGAGGGAAGGCCGCCGGCGCAAAGCGTGAGGCCCTTGGTCCTCTTGGTGCCGGCCTTCTTCGCCTTCCAGGCCGAGTCGCTAATTGAGCCATTGAGCTTCTGGGGGATGACGGCGAGATTGCCGAGCGTGAGCAGGGTTCTGTCGCGCTGCTCCTCCGCCTCCTTGCTCCCGAGCCTGCCCCAATGGTTGCGCCACTTCTTGGGCATGAGATGTTCAAGGCTGTATGTATTGAATCCGAGCATGCTGGTGCTGGATCCATCGGGCCACACGGCGGTCTCAAGCAGGTAGAGGATGCCCCTTGCCTGCAGAGAGGTGAGCCGGTGCTCCTCGTGGAAGCTGGCCTCAAGGGCTCTGTCGTCTGGGTATGCTGTCGTTACGTCATCTCGTGCAGAGATCTTTGCGATGAGCTTGTCGGGCGTGTCGATTCCCTCGCGGATGAGACCGTTGAAGAACCTGTTGTAGTTCTTCGTGGTCTCGCGGCACACGATGCGCCGCATGATGAAGGACTCCAAGATGCCCAGCATCTCGTTGAAGGTGTCGTCATCGCCGGCCAACTGACTGCGAAGGTAGAGGACGTAAGGGATGAGCGTCGAGTTCTGGAGCCCGAAGATTACCACGTTCATGCGGTCCATGGACGCAGTCTTGCCGACGACACTTTCGACGGCGTCGGGCTTGAAAAGTGACCTGAACCAGTCTGCGTAGGGCTTGATGGCGTTGAGAACGTACTGCTTGCTGCGGTACTTCTTGAGCTCGATGAAGCTCCGGTAGGACTGAAAGAGCCTGTCCACCTTTTCGTAGGCCTTCTTGTCAGCCTCCTTGACGTCGATCTCTCCGTCCTCGACGAGGATCTGCAGCAGCGAGTCGAAGAAGAGGTCGATAAGCGAGCGCTTGAGGCGGCCAGTCGTAACTTCCTGGTCCCAATATGCCCTTGTGTCGGCATCGGCCTCGAAGACAGCCTCCCAGTTGTCCTTGTACTGCTGGATGTCCGCAGTGCTGAAGAAGTAGTTCTTGAGCAGCTCTGCGGTTGTGAGGCGCACACCCAAGGAGTTGATGGTGTCGAAGATCTGCTGCTCGTCCTCGTTCTCGTAGACCTCGATCATGACGAAGACCATGTATTGCGTCATGGTCTCCAGGTCCATGGTCTTGGCAGTGTCTTCATCGATGTTCGCACGGAAGTAGTTATAGGCACCGATGACACCGGTGCTGCCTTCCAGGTCTTCGAGCTCCTCTAGGCGCATGACCTTCTCGAAGTCAGGCCTGTCCTTGTGGTTATGCCGCAGATAGAGGGCATCGATGTTGCCCTTTTTCTTCCTCTTGAAGAAGTAGTCGTCGAAGGTCTCGTCATCCTCGTTGATGAGGGAGATCACCTTCATAAGAATGAGCAGCGTTGTGAGCCTCTGTTGCCCATCGACGACCACGAACTTGCCGGCGAACTGATCGGGGTTGTCACCGGTTATGATTGTGTTCTTGAGAATGATCGAGCCAAGGAAATATTCTTCCTCTCGCTCGCACATGTCACGGAGGTCTTCGAGTAGCCGTTCCCACTCAAGCTCTCCCCATACATACGAACGTTGGTAGAAGGGTATCTCCAGCAATTTGTTCTTTAGAAAGATCCCGTTGATCTCTTTCTTGTCAGCTTGCATTGAGGCCTCTATTCAAACTTGCTGATGTAGGCCACGGTCTTTTTAGGCATCGACTGCTGTGCCTGCACGGTTCCGAGGCCATTCTCAAGCAGGTCGGCGTAGCTGAGTCCGAGCTCGTCGAAACGAATGTCGACACATAGCCTCATGTAGGGAGTTGGGCGAGCACCCTTCGAGATTGCGTACTTTTCGCTTTCGGCAAGATCGCCAGTGCGTACCCCAGCCTCTTTGACGATGCAGCGATAAAGAATGCGTGAATACGGTTTTCCAACATAGAGATAAACGTAATCGCCTACAGCGACCTTGCGACCTTGCTTGACGGTAAGCTTATCGTTCTCTTTTAAGTGCTCAACCACGTCAAACAGCTTAACGTTGCAAGGGACGAACCAATAACTGGGATTGTCGTTTACGTTACTCATATCCGATCCTTTCGTAGCCAACAACTATTCCTTGAGCTAAACCACTGCGTAGTGATATTCAACTTCAACGTCGTATTTGAAATTCGGCCCGAGCCCTAGCGCCTCAAAGTGCTTCTCGGCGCAGTCGATCTTTGCCTCTTCGGTAGGCCGGTTGGTCCCGCGCGCCTTGCCCTTCGTCTCCATGACGAAGTACACTCGCTCGCGGCCCTGCACTTCCTCGACGTAGGCCCAGTCGGGGTTGTAGCTTCCCAACGGCGTGTCAATTTTGAACTTGCTCGGAAGCTTGGCGAACACCTTCACCATCTCGGCTCGGTCAAGAGCCACTGCGTAGGGCTGCTCCACGGAAGATGAGTCGTAGACCACGTAGCTGTACAGACTCTTGTGCTGGCGCGTTGGCTTCCAGGCGTTCTGCCCCAGGTAGGCTCGCAAGTCGTCCACGGCAAGGATGTCCATCGTGTACCACTGCGATTCGGGCAGCTTCGTGTACTTGATGCCCTTGGCCACGACCTCGTTCTTCGCGGCCTCGATCTTCTGAGCAGCTTGCGTGAGATAGGTCATCGGGTCAGTGCGGAACTGCTCGTAGTAGTCGGCCTCATCGAGGATGCGAGCCAGTGTGGCGCGCGTGAGGCCAACGGCATCCTGCAGCTCAGCGATCGGGTCGGGCAGGTCGTAGATGCGAGTGCCATCCACGCTCACTAGGTTGGTGCGGATACTGTCGGAGTCCACAGACACGCCGGTATCGTCCACGTTGATGCCGGCGTGCGATGCCATCACCTCCACCGGCTTCACTTTCGGCATGCGCCGGATACCCTCGACTGCCTTGGCAATCAGCTCCTCGGTGTCGATGTGCATCTCGAAGCGCGTGGTCTGGCGAATCCGCTCCCAGAGCTCCTGGAAGGCCGGGTCGGCAGTGACGTCCTTGTCCAGCTCGACAGTGACCTCCTTCTTCTTGTCGCGGATCTGCAGCTTCTGGGCCTTGTGCAGGATGATGCCGCATACCTGCTCCTGCACACCCTCCACCTCGGCGACCTCGGGCGGCAGTGGCACCTTCTCGGCCTCTGCGGCTATCTTGAGCTCCGGTTTGATGGCGCCCTTGGGTGTCACCATGTCCGCTGAGACAAGAGCGTCGTACATGGCCTTTGAGCGTTCGTAACCGCATTTCTCCTCGTTGCCCTCGGGCGTCTTGATGATGAGGTTGGTGAAGCTTTCGGGAGTAAGTACGCCGAAGCGGAAGCCGCCGTCCTCGAACTCCTTCTGCAAGCCGCGCGCGAAGTCGTCGTAGCTCTCGTTAGAAATCACGGTGAGCACGTTCACGTCGGGGTCAAAGCTGCGCTCGCCGTCTTGGTTCACGGGCAGGCGCAGGCCGCGCCCGATCTTCTGACGCTTGGTAAGCGTGTCGTTGGTCTCAACGAGCGTACAGATCTGGAAGACGTTGGGGTTGTCCCAACCCTCTTTCAGCGCCGAGTGCGAGAAGATGAAGGCCACGTCCTTGTCGGGATCCTGCCCGTCGGGGAGCGACACCAGCGTCTCCTTCTTCTGCATGATGAGCTCGAATGCGCTGGTGTCTGCCTGGGTGGTCGCGCCCTCGCGCGTGTCCTTGAACTTGCCCTTGCCGTCGCGGGCGAAGTAGCCCTGGTGCAGCGGCGCTGGATCCAACGGCAGCGGCACGCCGGCCTTCTGGTAGCGTCTCTGCCAGTCGGCGCGGCTCGCTATCTTGCGGTACTCCTCCTCGAAGATGTCCGCATACTCGCCGTTGTGTACGTCGGGTTCGTAAAGGCGGTATTTCTCGACGCGGTCAATGAAGAAGAGCGAGAGTACCTTGATGCCCAGGTGGTAGAGTTTGAGCTGACGGTCAAGGTGGTCCTCGATGGTCTGGGCGATCTGGGCGCGCTTCACGGCCGTGGCGGCCACGTCGCCCACTGCCTCGTGCAGCTCCAGGTAGGTGCCGTTCTGGAACAAGATGAACTCGTTGCCGGGGTCGGTGCCGATGTTCTGCACTACCCAGCCACCCTCGTAGTCGCTGTTCTCGTTGCTCTTCTGGTACAGGTCGTTGCCAGTACGCACGAGCACGCGCTTGCGGTCCTGGCCCACGCCACGGCGCTTGCGAACGTCGATGGTCACGCGGGCGCTGTAACCGTTCTTGGCGTCGACAGAATCCAGGCACACGTAGGCGCCGTTAAGATCCTCGCTGCTCTGCACGGAATCGACGACGATGCCCTTCACGAGACCTTCCTGGAATGCCTCGACAGGTCCCAGCTGGTAGATCATGTTGAGCATTTGCCTGTGTGTCGCCGAGTAGCGCAGGATGAAGAGCGGGTTGAGCGTGTTGATTGCGCGTTTGGCTTTGGCCGTGTTGTCCACGCTCTGTGGCTCGTCGATGATCACGATGGGGTTGCAGCTGCTCACGAGTTCCTGTGGGCTGCGTCCGCCGATGAGCTTTTCGCTCGGTCGGTGGAAGATGTTGGTGACGCCCTTCTTCTCGTCGCTCTCAAGCTCCTTGTTGAAGGCGCCGATGTTGATGATCATCACTTGGATCGAGCTGCTTATGGCGAAGTTGCCAACGGCACCCAGCTTGTTCGAGTCGTAGACGAAGAACTCGAGTGGCGTGTGGTCGTAGAGTTTCTCGAAGTGCTTCTTGGTGCTTTCGAAGCTCTTCTTCACGCCTTCGCGGATGGCGACAGAGGGAACGACGATTACGAACTTGGTCAGGCCGTAACGTTTGTTCAGCTCATAGATGGTGCGGATGTAAACGTACGTCTTGCCGGTGCCCGTTTCCATCTCGATGGTGAAGTCGCGCAGCCTTCCCTCTGTCGTATCGCTTGTGGGGGCCAGACTGTTGTCTTCCTGCACGGCGTGTAAATTCTCTGCGAGCTGACGAGGTGAGACGTGCAGGCCGTTGGCGTGACCGACGGTCGTGGCCATGGTCTTCATGCCGCCGCCAAAGTCTATTTCCTCGGCGTAGGCGGTGAACTCCGCGCTTATGAACTCCTGACCTCGGAACAGGTCGCAGACGGCGTTTATGGCGTTGACCTGATGCGCCTGGTCAGATGAGTATTTGAACTCCAGCTGAGGCATGGTTACACCGTCCTCAGGTCGATCTTCTGCTGCGTGCGTTCCTCGACACGTTTGAAGATTTGCAGTGCATTGAGCTTGATGGTGTCGTCGATTACGGAGTCGAGCAGGAACACGCGACGTGGATTGCGAGAAGCGATTGCCTCAAGCACGTCGGTGGTCAAGCCGGGCTGCATACAGCAGATAAGCTCGTCATAGGCGATTGAGTAGACGGGGTAACCCTCAATCTCGTCTTCCTCCACGGGATAGGTGAGCTCAAGGCCCCACTTGAGCATCATCTCAAAGATGATGTCGAGATCAGTTCGGTCTGGCTTGATGCGGTCGATGAGAAGTTGCCCATTCTCTGGATTATTGATGCCTGATTCGTCAAGTCTTAGAACCCTGAAACCCGTATCCGGAATCTTCTTCGGCTTTTCACCCAGCCTAAGCTGACCATTAGAAGATTCAACTTCGCTTGCAATTCTCTTACCAGCTCGGCGCATGCGCTCTTTACCGATTTCACAAATGGTTGCATATCGTGTTGAATCGACCCGCTCAGGCAACTGGACAAGTATGGACCGAACGTTCTTTGAGTGCGCAAGGTTGTATTCGTACAGAGACACGGCTGTTGTAGCTGAGCCGCTAAAGAAGTCCATGATGATATCTCCATCATCGAATCTTACGAGCTCCAGCAGCTTCCTCACGAGCGATATGGGCTTAGAGAAATCAAAGTCGGACCCCATATCCACAGCATCAAGATTCTTCTTAGCGTTGTCATTCGAATAGCTGTTGTCCGTCAGCTCCAGTGAGCTCATCTTTGATGATCTATCAATGTGTTCGATGTAGTATGTGCCGTCTGAATTCCGGCCAATTGAAGCGTTGCGGTAGGTCTTGGTGTAAATACGTGGACGACCTCTGCCTTCCTTTATCTCTACAAATCCATTTGCGTATCCAAACTCAAATTTAGCCATACTCCATCGCCAGACCCAATCTTTTGGCGTATGGTTGCCTTGATGCCTCTGCTTATGTAGCTCCTCGTCGCCGCCTGGATAATATGTAACACCATCAACGACGATGGGGAAATCCATCTTAGGGTTATACCAAAGGGAATCGTAATCAAGCGTTTGGTTGACTTTGTAAGGGCCTCTCTCGTCGTAGTACTCGTCAGTTTGGGGATATGCGCCATCATCAACTTCAAAACCATTGAGCTGAAGGGCTTCAATATTTTTTGCATAAATGCATACGTAATCATGATTGCTTGCTATTGTTGTGCTGTGATCCTTACCAGATTTTTTAGTTACTCTTGGCAGTATGCCAACGAAGCACCTCTCAGAGAATAGCTCGTTACCTATTTTCGTTAAGTTGATAAGCTCATGGTCATCAATGCTTATGAAAATGACACCGTCATCTGCAAGGAGCTCTCTGGCGAGCTTTAACCTTGCGTACATCATTGAGCACCAGCGTGAGTGGAACTTTCCATCAGTTTCTGAGTTTGATTCAAGCGTAGTGCCAGTAATCTCTCGATAATGTGCAATGGTGTCGCCAAATGCATCGGGATAAACAAACTGCGATCCTGTGTTATAGGGCGGGTCGATGTAGATGAACTTTACTCTGCCAAAGTATGCGCGCTGCAGCAGTTTTAGTGCTTCAAGATTGTCCCCCTCAATGTAGAGGTTTTCAGTATCATCCCAGTTAACACTATCCTCGGGCACAGGACGCAGTGTTGCAGTTGACACTTGCTGCGATTGCTTTATCGCATCGCTCTTGCCAGGCCAGCTGAAAGCATAACGCTCGTCTCCTTCCTCAACCTCGGCGCCAAGGATAAGGCGCAGTTTTTCGAAGTCGATGCTGCCGTCTCCCTCGGTAATAATCTCTGGGAACAGCGCCTTCATCTGCTCGATGCGCTCGGAAATGAGGTCCTTGGATTCAAGATCAACTTTCGGCAGTTCAGGCATGGCATAGCTCCTTTATCTCGTTGAGAATCGCTTCCTGCTGGTTCTCGGCCTTTCTAATGCGCATCCGCAGCTTGGCGGACTCGTTTAGGGTCACGTCGGGCCCGTTTCTCTGCTCGTAGAGTTGGCGCACCTCACTTCGCACCACATCGTAACGGTTCACCAGGACAAGAATTCGCTCCTGGTCTCCGGTACGTGCCTGAGGATAGAAGCCCAGGGCGTCGATCGCGCGGGCAAGCATGATGTCGCCGGCCATCGCATGCAGGTATTCGTATAGGTCGCCCTGCGGGAGCCCGGTCGACTCCACGGCCTCCATCACGGTGGCGCCGCGCTCTGCGTGGCTCTTGCGGGTGAGAGAGACGGACACGCACGCCTTGTCTCCCACGTCCTGCATGATTACGGTCGGGTTTGGGAAGCACTTGTGCACGAGGTGGGCCACCTCGGCCACGGCCTGCGAGGTGCCGGCCATCTCGCAGCGCAGGAAGATGACGCTCTGGATGTCGCGCTCGTCGTCCACGCGCGGCAGCATCCTCGTCGTCGCCTTGGTAGCCGTGGCGAAGTGCTCCAGGCGTCTCATCTTGTCGAGAGTCTTCTGCTCGTGCTTGGTGAGCGCGGCCTGCGCCACCAGCATCGTCTTGGGCACGCGCTTGTCGCCGGCCAATGCCGTGTCGGGCAGCTGGAATATGTCGTTCCACCTCGTGCTCATCGCAGCACCACGAAGGACAGGAGCGAGTAGTCGTTGAAGCTAAGGGTGACGCCGCTGCCGACCTCGCCCAGGCTGAACAGCGACTCCATGCCCTTTGTTTCCTGCACGCCGGTGATGGCGGCCACCACGTCGTCGAGTAGGTCGGTGTATGCGTCCATCTTGAGTCCGTCTTTCGTCTCGGCGTTGAACGCCTTGCAGAGGTCCAGCAAGGGCTCACGCTGCCCGCTGCACGCCGCCCGCATCAGGTCCAGCGCCGGCTTGGGCTGCGTGTGCTTGGTCATCCTCGCGCCGTCGTCGGTCACGTACACGACGTAGTACGGGAAGGTCGGGTTGGTGTCCTTCGGGTCCTTCCGCTCGTCGTTCTGCTTGAGGCAGAAGATCACGCCGGGCTTAACCTCGCCCTTGAGCTCGTCGGGTATGGGCGCAACGGCGTGCAGGCCCACGGGCGACGTCTCCAGCAGGCCGGGGTTGTCCTTGGCGTAGCGTTGCAGCTCCACGCGGAAGTCGTCGAACGCGAAGTCGGTGATGGATATGCCGCCCGATATGTCCTCCAGGTCCAGCACCTCGGTCCGCAGCTGCTCGAGCTGCTGG
>CADAKR010000049.1:0-816 GCA_902788545.1 uncultured Coriobacteriaceae bacterium | reverse complement strand
TCGCTGCCCAGGCGGTCGATGCGCCCGAAGCGCTGGATGATGCGCACCGGGTTCCAGTGGATGTCGTAGTTCACCAGGCAGTCGCAGTCCTGCAGGTTCTGGCCCTCGGATATGCAGTCGGTGGCGAAGACGATGTCGATCTCGCCGGCTTTGCGGTCGCGGTCCGAGAGCTCTTTCGACTTCGGGGAGAAGTGCGCCAGTATCGCCTCGAATGTCGTGCGGCGCAACTTGAGCGAGTAGGTGCGGTTGGCGCCTCCGTTCACCTCCGCGCATTCCAGGCCGAGCTCGCGCTTGAGAGGTGCGGCCAGCTGGTCGAAGAGGTAGTCGGTCGTGTCCGCGAACGCGCTGAACACGAGGATCTTCTTGTTGCCGGGGTTGTACGGGTGCGCGACCTTCTCGGCTATGAACTCCCGCAGCCTTATGAGCTTGGCGTCGCGCTCGGGCGTCACCGCGTCTGCGTAGCTGAGAAGCAGGCGCAGCTTCTCGATGTCGTAGTCGAGGTCCTGTCGCAGGCGCAGCGCGTCAACGTCGCGCAGGTCAACGTGCACCTTGCCGCCGGCCACGAACTCCTCGGCGTCATCGTCGTCGTCGAACTCTGTGTCGGTGCCGCGCATGTCGTACGCAACGCTCGCGCCTATGTTGTCGAGCCTTCCACGCAGGTCCACGCAGCCGTCCAGGATGCGCCGCAGCGTGATGCGGAAGCTGTTCACGGAAGACTCCATGCGCTTGAGCACGTTCACGCGCATCAGGTTTGCGACGGCGGTGGTGCGGTTCACCTGGCTCTGGAAGTCCTTGCCCCACGTGTCGCCGTAGCGG
>CADAKR010000048.1 GCA_902788545.1 uncultured Coriobacteriaceae bacterium | reverse complement strand
ACTTGGCGGCGTTCATGATCAAGTAATCAGTTGCGGGCATGTCTTTCTCCTGCGTCGAGGAATATCTTCCTGGTTACAAAGTTCCACACCATGACGACAGCCGTCGCGAAAACCTTCACGATGAGATACGCGTGATCTTGAAGCCAATCTGGCCACTGCAATAGCTCAACGCCTGCCCACATAAGTGCGTTGTTAATAATAAGACCGATGATCGACAAAACGACGAATATCACGAATTCTCGCCGTCTGCTCATATCCTCTTTGTGCGTAAACACGTAGCGCATCGAGGCTAGATAGTTGAACACGACAGAAACCGTGAAGCCTATTGTTGCGCTTATGAGGTAATTGATGTGCAGGATCTCGGTGCAAAACGCCAACAAGCCATAATCGATGCAGAAGGCGATGATTCCTACGACCCCGAATTTCATGAATTGGGCAATCAGTTTCTTCATGCAGCCCAGTATAACGGCGCGCCGGCAACAGAAGCGACAAGACCTCGAAAGACGCAAACACAACGACAAAGCATAGCCGCCACGTTGGAATTGAGCCGTTCACCTAGTTTTAACCCGTTAGACATGCCAACGGCACCGTATGTCCCTACAATCCTCCATTAACGCTATCGCATGATAAAGCGCTAGGAGGATTCGCATGGATGCAATAGCCGCGATGTTCGCTTCCGGTTCGCCGCTCGCCAACGCAATCGACGCCATCGACTCGTTCGTATGGGGATGGGCCATGATCGTGCTGCTGCTGGGCACGCACCTGTTCATGACCGTGCGGACGAAGTTCATTCAACGCAAGCTCGGCACGGCCATCAAGTTGTCCGTATCGCGCTCCGACGCCGGTGCCGAGGGCGACGTGTCGCAATTCGGCGCTCTGACCACGGCCCTTGCAGCCACCATCGGCACGGGCAATATCGTCGGCGTGGCGACGGGTTTGTTCATGGGCGGCCCAGGCGCCATCTTCTGGATGTGGATCACCGGCGTGTTCGGCATTGCCACGAAGTACGCCGAAACCTACATCGGCGTGAAGTACCGCGTGAAAGACCACAACGGCGAGATGCTCGGTGGCGCCATGTACGCACTCGAGCGCGGCTTCAAGAACAAGTCGCTCGGCAAGGTTCTCGGCGTGCTGTTCGCGCTGTTCACCTTCATCGCCAGTTTCGGCATCGGCGCATCCGTGCAATCGAACGCGCTGGCAGGCGTCATCACGTCCTACATCTCGCCGATGATCGCTTCGGATAACCAGGTGCTTGCCGCCAACGTCATGATCGGCGTCATCCTCATGATCCTGGTCGGCATCGTCATCCTGGGCGGCATCAAGTCCATCACGAAAGTGACGACGAAACTCGTGCCCCTGATGGCCGCCCTGTACGTGGCGGGCTGCCTCGTCATCATCGGCATGAACGGCCAGTACGTGATCGATGCGATCGGCCTCATCGTCACCTGCGCCTTCACGGGCGAGGCTGCGTTCGGCGGCGCAGTGGGAAGCACCGTGGCGCTGGCTCTGCAGTTCGGCTTCAAGCGCGGCCTGTTCAGCAACGAGTCGGGCCTCGGCTCGGCGCCGCTCGTCGCCGCAAACGCCACGACGAAGAACCCGGCACGCCAGGCTCTCGTCTCCATGACAGGCACGTTCTGGGACACGGTCATCGTCTGCGCCATCACGGGCATCATGCTCGTGTCCACGATGCTGGCCAACCCCGAGATCCAGGCCGGCATCCTGGCGGGCGAGATCACGGCCGCCGCGCAGCTGACCACTGCCGCGTTCTCGGAAATCCCCGTGCTCGGCCCCGTCGTTCTTTCGGTCGGCATGATCTTGTTCACGTATTCCACGATGCTCGGCTGGGCGCAGTACGGCAACCGCGCGGTCGCCTACCTGTTCGGCAAGAAGGGCATCCGCCCGTACCAGGTGGTGTTCCTGCTGTTCGTGTTCTGGGGCTGCATCGGCGGCGGCGATTTGGTGTGGAACATCTCCGACATCACCAACGCGCTCATGGCCGTGCCGAACTGCATCGCCGTGCTGGGGCTGTCTGCCATCATCGCGAAGGGCACGCAGCATTACGTCTACGAGAAGAACCTCGACGAGGTGGACGACACCCCCATCCCGCAATACGACTCGAAGTAGTCACCCGGCCTGGCTTTCAGCAGCACGTGTTTCGCAGGGGCAGCTTCATGCCGCCCCTTGACTTCGCGCGCGGCATCACGCCCCGCGATTCGGCTGGAGCCCACCGAGGTGTAATGGGGTATGCTGGTAGCAGCATCGAAACGAGGAAGGAACCGCCATGATCGAACGTTATACGCGACCGGAAATGGGACGCATCTGGGAGCTTCAGAACAAGTTCGAAATCTGGAAGGAAATCGAGATCCTGGCATGCGAGGCGCAGGCCGAGCTCGACACGTGCGGCATCACGCGCGAAGAGGCCGCGTGGATCCGCGAGCACGCCGACTTCACCGTCGAGCGCATCGACGAGATCGAGCAGGTCACGAACCACGACGTCATCGCCTTCCTCACCAACATGGCCGAATACATCGACGCCGACCTGCCCGAAGGCGCCGAGCCGCCGAGCCGCTGGGTGCACTACGGCATGACTTCGAGCGATTTGGGCGACACGGCGCTGTGCTACCAGATCACGCAAGCGTGCGACATTATCCTGGCCGATATCCGCAGGCTGGGCGCCACCTGCAAGAAGCGCGCCTTCGAGTTCAAGGACACGTTGTGCGTGGGCCGCACGCACGGCATCTCGGCCGAGCCCATGACGTTCGGCATGAAATTCGGAAGCTGGGCTTGGGCGCTCAAGCGCGCCGAAGAGCGCATGGAGGCAGCCCGCGCCGCCATTGCCACGGGCGCCATCTCGGGCGCGGTCGGCTCGTATTCGAGCATCGACCCGTATGTCGAGCAGTACGTGTGCGAAAAGCTCGGCCTCACCCCCGACCCGCTTTCCACGCAGGTCGTCGCACGCGATCGCCACGCACAGGTCATGACCTGTTTAGCCACGGTGGCATCGACGCTGGAATCCATCGCCATGCAGGTGCGCTTGCTGCAGCAGACCGACGTCATCGAAGCCGAAGAGCCGTTCAAAAAAGGCCAGAAGGGTTCGAGCGCCATGCCGCACAAGCGCAACCCCATCACGGTCGAACGCGTCTGCGGCCTGTCGCGCGTCGTGAAGTCGAATTCGCTCGTGGCGCTCGACGACGTGGCGCTGTGGTACGAACGCGACATCAGCCACTCGGGCGCCGAGCGCGTGGCGCTGGCCGACAGCTTCATCGCGCTCGATTACATGTTCTACAAGATGCAGCCGCTGCTGGAGAACCTGTTCACCTACCCCGCCAAGATGGAGCACAACCTGTGGCGCACGCGCGGGCTCATCTTCAGCTCGAAGGTCATCTTGGCGCTCGTGAACACGGGCATGACACGCGAAGACGCGTATGTGGTGGTGCAGCGAAACGCCATGCAGGTGTGGGAGGACATCCAAAACGCCGTCGCCGGCCCAACCTACCGTGAACGCCTGGAAGCCGATCCCGACTGCACGCTGACCGCCGCGCAGCTCGACGAGATCTTCGACCCCTGGGCATTCCTGCAGCGCAAAGACGCCATCTTCGAGCGGCTGGAAGCGCTGGAATTCTAGAAAGTTGGACACTTGCCTCAGAGGTGGACGTCCACCTCTGAGGCAAGTGTCCGATTGGCGAAGTTGTCTTAGAGGTCGCGGAACAGGGCGCGGACTTCGGGAATCTGATCGCGATCGGCGGCGACCACGACGGTGTCGCCGGGATAGATGCGCGTTTCCTCGCCGGCTACTTCCACGTCGTCTTTGGCCGATACGGCCACGATCAGGCTGTTCTCGGGCATCTCGATATCGGTGACGAGCATGCCCTCGTTGCCGACGGTATCGCTCAGGCGGGGAACGGAAAGCTCGGTCAGGACCACATTGCCATGCGTCAGCGACGACACGACGCTGACCGACCCCATGAGCGTTTCCTCCTCGATGAGGTTCGCGATCATCTCGGTCGACGAGATGGCCTCGATGCCGAGCGCTCGGAAAATGCGCTGATTCTTCGGCGCGTTCACGCGGGCGATGCAACGCGGCACATCGTAGATGCGCGATGCGATTTCGCACGACACCAGGTTATTGTCGTCTTGGCCGGTGGCAGCCACGAATACATCGGCCTTGCGGATGCCGGCGTCTTCCTGGTAACGCGAGTCGCAACCGTCACCGCGGATGACAAGATAGCGGCCCTGCAAGATCATGGAGAGACGGTCGGCGACCTTGGCATCACGCTCGATGACAGACACCTCGTTGCCGCTTTGCAGCAACACCGTGGCCAGGTACTCCCCAACTTTGCCGCCGCCGTTGATGACGATGTACATGAACGCCCTTTCCCGCCTTTACGACTGAACGTACTTGCCGAACTCGTCGATCAGATCATGCCGCACGCACGCGATGACCGAGTCGCCATGATAAAGCGTCGACTCGGGGTTCGGAATGGACGACGCGGAACCGTCTTTGCGTTCGAAGGCGATGATGCGGATGTCGTGCTCGCGCTCGATTTCGTGCACGCGCAAAGACCCGCGCTCGGTCCACGACAGGTCGATCGAAAAGCGCAGCAGCTCGTAATCGCCGAACGTGTCGACGTGTGACCCATGGCCCGAAATGGCCTTGCTGAACACTTCCTCGGCAACGAGCGTCGTGCCGCAGACGTAGTCGATGCCCAGCTGCATGTAGGCGCGTTCGTGGTCGTGATTGTACAGGCGCGCGATGACGTGGGGCACATCGTACAGACGGCTGGCCACCTCGGTGACCATGAGGTTCGCGTTGTCGGACTGGGTGACGGCGGCCACGACGTCGCAATCCTCGATGCCAGCCTTCACGAGCGTGTCCTCGTCGTAGCCGATGCCCTGCACCGTCAAGCCGTTGAAGTTGCGGCCCAGGTTGTTGAACGCCTCGGCGTCATGATCGATGACGCACACATTGTCGCCGTTGTCAGACAGCATGGACGCGATGCGCGAACCCACGCGCCCGCACCCCACCACGATCACATTGCGCATATCGATTCCTTCCAGGCGTTACCTGAAACGATAGTATCTCACATTGGGGGGAATACTAGATGTAAGACATCTCGGTAAGAGTCTTGTTGTACCACTCTTCCCAATTGGGCGGGCAGTACGATTGCGCGCCTTCGAGCGTGATGCTGTAACCGTAGCCGGAAGCCAGGCCGGAGACGTGCGCGCGAATGGCAGTTTCCCAATCGCCCCAGTCGCTGCTGCCCCAGCCCCACGCGTTGCAAGAGCGGAAGCAGACGGAGCCCTTGCCGCTTTCCGTGTTGGAGATGGCAGGCGACCAACGCGGGTCGACACCGTTGTCCCAAGCAGCCTCGGCGAACACCTGGCCATAGCCTTCGAGCGGCGAGCCGGCGAGGTAGCTGTTGATGCGCGAGCTCCATTCGGCGACGAACGCGTCCTTGCCGACCGACCAATCGACGGCAGGCAAGCTGTACTCGACAATGTCGGCGGCAGGCGCTTCGCCTTCGACGACTTCTTGCGGTGTCGCGACGCCCTGTTTGGCCTTCTCGGCAGCCATGCGCTCGAGTGCGGCGGCGTTCTCGGCGGCAATGCGCTCTTGCTCGGCGCGTTCCATGTCGTCGATCATGCGCATGCCGGCGCCAAGGTCGCGCGGCGCGGCCGAAGCCAGGGCAGAGCGCTCGTAATAGGTGAACCCGTCTTTGGAGAAAGTGGTGGAAGAATCGGAAGAGGAGACGACGGCAGGAGCGGGGGTGGACTTGCTGAAACCGAACGCACCGACACGCTCCATCTCGTCCATGGAATCAGCCGAGGCCACGCCAAGGCCGACGCCACCGATGACGGCGACAATAAAAATGCCGGCTATGGCTGCGACTGCCATATTGCCGGCTCTACGTTTAGGTTGCTTCCGACTCATATTTCAATTTTCTCTTTCGGCAGCATCGCTGTTGCCGTAGCGCGTATTTTACCTTAGCGATAAAGATGGAAGCAATTTTCTGTGAAGTGACGCTTCATCATTTGTTCGATTGACAAAGCCCTAACTGCTATGCATCGCAGACAAAAACGCAGAATATATGCGCCTCGATAGAGGACACCACAAAATCTAGATACGAACAAACGTGCCTCGAAATCGGTTCTTCAGGAAAATGAGCCACTTGGCCCACCCCGCAACGACTCATTCGGAGTTGACGAACGAGATCTTGAGATAGCTCCCGTCGGGCATGTGGAACAACAGCGATTCCACATCGCCGGGCGTTGCGCACAAGGTGAGCGCCATGAGGCAGAACGCCACGATGAAGAAAGCCGCGACGATGGGAAGCGCATCGATATCGCGGTACAGGCCGAAGATGAACAGCGCGACAGCCGCGGCGATGAACAGCCATCCTTGGGACAGCGCGGTAGGCACGGTGTTCCACGACAACATGCCCAACGCCATGGGAACCACCATGGCCGAAAGCGACGTCAACACGATCCCCAAGGCATGCCATGCCGCCTCGTGCTTGGTCGGAATGGGGATGATGATGAGGCACAATCCCAAGATGAGGAACCCGACCGGACAGAACTGCCACCATTCAATACCGGGCACGAGCGGCGAGATGTTCATGGCCACGATAAGGAACAGCAACACCAGGCATACGGCAACGGCCAGGCGCGCGAGCATCGTCGCTCCATCGACGTCGGTTTCGCGATCTTTGCTGACAGCGCGCCCGGTTTGGCAGTCGACAGAGCCAAACGTGTTTGATTCTGCACTTTCGGGCGTGATCTCGTACAGCACGCCCGCTGCGTCTTCGAGGGGCAAGCGCGCCCAAAGCACCACGTATACGATGGCGCCGAGGCCGAGCGTCATGATAGTGATGAGAACTGCCAGGATGCGCACGACGATGGGATCGAGGTCGAAATGCTCGGCCAGGCCAGCGCACACGCCGCCAATATACGCGTCTCGCGAACGACACACGCGCTTTTCGACAGCCTGCGTGGCCACCACGCCCCCGTTCCCCGGGTTGCCCCGTTACGTCGCGGCCGCCTCGCCTCGTTGCAAACGCACGACCTGCACCGTGCGGATGCGACGCCTGCGCATGGTGCGCACCTTGAAACGATACCCGTCGACCGTGAGCTCGTCTCCCACTTGGGGCACCGCGTCAGCCATGTTCAGCAGCCAGCCTGCAATCGTATCGTATTGGTCGGACGCGACGACCGGCCAGCCCAATTCGATTGCGTCCTCGACAGGCAGGCGCCCGTCGACCAGCCACTCGTCTTCCGTCAGACGCGTGAGGTACGGCACTTCCGAATCGGTCTCGTCGATGATCTCGCCGACGATTTCCTCCACGATATCTTCCAGGGTTATTAAACCATCGGTGCCACCGTACTCGTCTACCACGATGGCCATCTGTTGCCTATTCGTTTGCATCTCGGACAGCAACGGGAAGAGGTCTTTCGTTTCGGGAACGAACAGGGCGTTTTGCATGTGCTCGGTTATCGGGCCATCCGTGTCGCCGTCGAGCACGGCCGGGATAAGGCTCTTGTAATACGCGATCCCGATGATATGGTCGAGATCCTCGTGGAACACGGGAAGACGCGAGTAACCGGTGCCGCGCATGCGTTCGAGGGCGGCGCGCACGGTCTCGGTATCCTCGACGGCGATGATGTCGACGCGCGGCTGCATGACGTCGCTCACCGTGAGCTCGTCAAGCGCCAGTATTTCGCCGATCATGCGCTTTTCGTCATCGAGCAGCTCTTCGTTGTCGTCGACGAGCTCCTTGATCTCCTCTTCCGAAACGCGGCGCCTTCCGCGTCCGAATAGGCCGCCGAGCAAACTGGGCTTGGTACTATCGCCTTCCTTCGACATGGGGATCATTCGCTCCTAGATGACGTACAGGACAACCGACAGGAACAGGCATATGCACCCGGCAAGCGCAACCAGGTGGAACACGAAACGCAGATAAGGAACGCCGCTGAAAAAGCGGAATCCCAGGCTGACGGCCAGCACGACAAGCGCCGCGATAAGCAGCAC
>CADAKR010000047.1 GCA_902788545.1 uncultured Coriobacteriaceae bacterium | reverse complement strand
GCGAACAGAAGGGCATCGGCCGCGGTCAGGCCACGGCCACCATCGAAGTCGCTCGCGCACGCGACGCCTACTTCGAGGAAACCGGCATGTACATCCCGCTGTGCTCCGACGGCGGCATCGTCTACGACCACCACATCACGCTGGCGTTGGCCATGGGCAGCGACTTCGTCATGCTCGGCCGCTACTTCGCCCGTTTCGACGAGGCGCCGAACAACCGCGTGAACATCAACGGCTCGTACATGAAGGAATACTGGGGCGAAGGCTCCAGCCGCGCGCGCAACTGGCAGCGCTACGACTTGGGCGGCGACAAGAAGGGCATGACGTTCGAGGAAGGCGTCGACAGTTACGTGCCCTACGCTGGTCCCCTGAAGGACAACGTGGCCGTCACGTTGGCGAAGATCAAGTCCACGATGTGCAACTGCGGCTGCCTCACCATCCCCGAGCTTCAGAAGAACGCGAAGCTCACGGTGGTGTCGTCGACGAGCATCGTCGAGGGCGGCGCGCACGATGTGTTGCTGAAGGACCAGACGCCCTACGTCAGCAACACCATCTCTCGTTAATAGCCAGTGCGGCGCTGGCGCCAAGCTCCGCTGCCGCAAGAGAAGAGGGCGATGAGGATCCTTGCGCTCGACATAGGCGAGAAACGCGTCGGGGTCGCCGTGTGCGACCCCGATGAGCGTGTGGCGTCGCCCGTGTGCGTGCTGCCGGCCGACGAGGTGCGCGCCAACGCGAAGTCGTTCCAACGCGTGCTGGAGGATTGGGAGCCGGAATTGCTGCTGTGCGGCTTGCCCATGACGCTTTCGGGCGAGGAAGGCCCTCAAGCCCAGGCTATCCGCGCATTCGCAGATGACGTGGCTAAACACACAGGACTTTCGTATGAATTCGCCGATGAGAGGCTCAGTTCGGCCGAGGCTAAACGGAGTTTGCGTGAAAAGGGCATGACCGAGAAGGCCATGCGAGGCAAAGTCGATATGATAGCCGCGAGTCTTTTTCTGCAAGCTTGGCTAGACGCACGCCGCGTCTAGCATTCAATGTTTAAGGATCACCCATGCCCCGACGCAGGAACATAACGTATTCTTCGCGCCCGACACACGCCGCCCGTTCGGCCCACGCCAAGGGCGACAAGGCGTTTCGCACGTACGACACCACGGCCATTCGTCCGAAGCGCAGCCACATTCCCGCCATCATCGGCGTCATCGTCTTGTTGGCCGCCATTGCGGGAATCGTGTTCGGCGTCTTGCATTTCACGCGCGGCTGCTTCGGCGCCCCTCAGGTCGAAAAGGGCACGGAAGTCACCATCGTGATCAACGAAGGCGAAAGCGTGAAGTCAATCGGCAAGACGCTCGTCGAGGCGGGCCTCATCTCGAACGCGAACGAGTTCACCGACCGCGTCAGCGCGCAGGGCCTGGAAAACAGCCTGCATCCGGGCACGTACAAGCTGGTCGGCGGCCAATCGGTCGACGAGATCATCCACGTGTTGCAAACGCCTGTCGCAAGCGACACGTTCACGATACCCGAGGGGTCGACAATACGGCAGACGGCTGAAATCGTGTCATCGGCCACCGGGGGCCGCATCACAGTCGACGAGTTCGTCAAAGCCGCGAGCGACGCCTCGGCGTACGCAGGCGAGTACACCTTCCTCGGCGATGCCGGCAAGAACTCGCTCGAGGGTTTCCTGTTCCCGAAGACGTATCCCTACAACGAATCGTCCACGGCCGATTCCCTCATCCGCGCGATGCTCGATCAATTCGCCTCTGAGACCACGTCTCTTAACTGGTCGTATGTCGAGTCGAAGGGCATGTCGCATTACGATGCGGTGAAGCTTGCCTCCATCGTCGAGAAGGAATCGGACGCCGCCCATCGGCCCACGGTCGCATCGGTGTTCTACAACCGCCTGGCAGATGGCATGAGGCTTCAGTCGGATGCCACGGTCGCGTACTTTGTCGGCCACGATCCCACAGCTGAAGACGTCGACACCGACAACCCCTACAACACGTACTTCATCGAAGGGTTGCCGCCCACGCCCATCAACTCGCCGAGCTTGGAATGCCTGCAGGCAGTGTGCTCACCCGAACAGACCGGCTATTACTACTTCTACTTCGAGGATGATGGCAACGGCGGCCTGAAGTACTCCTTCAGCGAGACCTACGACGAGCATCGCTCGACCTACGAATAGTGGCTGCGCCCGAGAAGGCATACATCCTCGGCCATCCGGTGGCGCATTCCAAGTCGCCGGCCATGCACAACGCCGCATATCGGGCGCTTGGCCTGAAGTGGGAATACGGGTTTGCCGATCGCGAAACCGAATTCGACGCACGCGTGTTCCTGAACGTGCGCGGCTGGCGGGCGCTCAACATCACCATGCCATGGAAGCCCTTGGCCTACGAGCTGTCCGATGAGCGCAGCGTTGCGGCTGAGTTGGCGCAGGGCGCGAACGTGCTGGTCAATTGGGGCGACCGCGTGTACGCCGACAACACCGACGGCAAGGGCTGCGTGTCGTACCTGCAGCGGTGCGGGGTGTCGTTTGCGGACGCGCGTGTGGTCGTGTGCGGCACGGGTCCCACATCGCTGGCCATCATGCACGCCTGCGCTACGGCGGGTGCCCAACGCGTGACGCTGCTCGGGCGCGATGCGGGCAAGGCGCAGCAGGCTTTGGATGCATATCGCAACCGCAAAGCCAATGCGTTCGGCGCAACCGAGCTGTCGGCTGGCGCGTATCGGGAAAACGCCACCACGATCGCCCAGGCGACGATCGTCATCGATGCCACGCCGCTTGGCATGCAACCAGGTGATCCCGCCCCGTTTAACGTGGGGCTCCTATCCGCTGGCCAAGTGGTGATGGACGTCGTGTACGGGCATGGCGAGACCGCGCTCGTCGCCGCCGCGCGTGCAACGGGTTGCCAGGTGCACGATGGTGCCGGCTTGCTCGTCGCGCAGGCGGTCGAAACCATCAAGGACATTGCGGCTATTACCGGTGTTTTCGCTATCCCCGCCCACCTGGACCTCTTCGCCATCATGGCCGAAGCCGCGGGTTTCGACTTGGACGTTCGCCTCTGAGGCAAGCGTCCAATTCGGCGAGACACCCAACGGGGACCGTCCCGGATGCGGCACTGCGCTACAATCGGGAAAACACGCGAAACGAAAGGCGGGGCCATGCAGTACATGACGGCGGGGGAAAGCCACGGACCGCAGTTGACGGCTATTGTCGACGGCGTGCCGGCGGGGCTTCGCATTTCCGAGGAAAGCATCAACGCCGATCTGGCCCGTCGTCAATCGGGCTACGGCCGCGGCGGACGACAGCTCATCGAGAAAGACCAGGTGCGCATCGTGTCGGGTGTCCGGTTCGGGCGCACGATCGGGTCGCCCATCACGCTCGTCGTGGAGAACCGCGATTGGGCGAACTGGACCGACCGCATGGCCGTGTTCGGCGATGCCCCGCTCGACTTGCATCGCGAAACCACGCCGCGTCCCGGCCATGCCGACTTGGTGGGCGTGTTGAAAATCAATTCCGATGACTGCCGCGACGTGCTCGAACGGGCGAGTGCACGCGAAACGGCCGCCCGCGTGGCGGCTGCGGGCATAGCGCGGGAGCTGCTCGCCGATTTGGGCGTCGACGTGTTCTCATATGTCACGTCCATTGGCCAGGCCGCCCTGTCCGAGGCCGATCCTATGCTCGACGCCCCCGACTACAAACCGCTCGAAATCGAGCTGTCCGATGTGCGCTGTCCGAACGAAGCCGCTTCCGACGCCATGCGCGCCGAAATCGACAAGGCGCGCGAAGCCGGCGAGAGTTTGGGAGGCACGTTCCGCGTCGTCGCACGCGGCATCGTGCCCGGTTTGGGCGGGTACGCCACGGCGGGAGAGCGCATGACGAGCCGCATCGCCGCAGGATTGTTCTCGATTCCCGCCATCAAGGGCGTTGAGTTCGGCCTGGGTTTCCAAGCTGCGAAGCTGCCCGGCTCGCATGTGCATGACGAGATCAAGCTCGAGCCGTCCGCCGGTTTCACGCGCACTAGCAACAACGCCGGCGGCCTGGAAGGGGGCATGACGACGGGCATGCCGCTCATCGTCACATGCGCGATGAAGCCCATCCCCACGCTCATGAACCCGCTGCAGACCGTCGATTTGGACACGCTTGAGCCCGTTGAGGCCTCGAAGGAGCGCAGTGACGTGTGCGCTGTGCCCGCCTGTGCTGTCGTGGCTGAAGGCGAGGTTGCGTTCGCGCTGGCCAACGCCTATCTCGAGAAGTTTGGGCACGACAACATGGCCGATATCCGCGCAAACATCGCCGCTTATCGCGAGCGCCTGAAAACGGTTTCGCGCTAACGTGCGGCAAGCTATCAGGGTGACACGCCGATGACCGACGAACCTCAGGTATTCGATTTCCGCAAGGACTCTGCTGCTTCAACCGACCTCGTCACGTGCGAGTTGGAACGCCCCGTGTTCTTCGTGGGGTTCATGGGCGCGGGAAAGACGTCGGTTGCGCGCAAGCTCGCCCGACGAGCCGGTGTGGCTGCGGTCGACATGGACACGTTCATCGAGCGCCGTTGCGACATGAAGGTGAAGGACATCTTCGCCGAATCGGGCGAGGCCGGTTTTCGCGCCATCGAAACCGACGTGCTGCGCGAACTCGCCTGCGGCGAGCCGTGCCTGGTGTCGTGCGGAGGAGGCGTGGTGCTTGCCCAGGTCAATCGCGAGATTCTGAAAGAACACGGTTTCGTGGTGTACCTGAAGGTGACGGCAGCCGAGGCGGCCTCGCGCATTTCCGACGTGTCGACGCGCCCCCTGTTCGGCGATCTTGAGCAGGCGCAGCGCGTCATTGAAAGCCGCTTGCCGCTCTACGAGGAAGTGGCTGACATCACCATCGACACGGCGGGTCGCGGGAGCGGCGCCGTCTCCCGCGAGGTGTTCGCGTTGTTGAAGCAAGAAAAGATATTGGAAACAAGCAGCTGTTGACGGCAAACCCGGACACTCTGCTTCGAGCCGGACGTCCGGGTTTATCGGGGAAGGCGCTTTATGGCTACGAAAGTGATTGTGCAGATTCCAGGCGAGGCCGATTACGCGGTGCGCATCGGCAGTGGCGTTATCGGCAAGCTCGGGCAGAACCTGCGGGAAATCGAGCGGTTCGCCCGCGCGCGTGACGTGCTGGTCATCACCGATTCCAATGTCGGGCCGCTGTACCTGGCGAAGGTGAAGGCCTCGCTTGCAAACGCCGGCTTCAAGGCGGCCGATGTCGCCGTGCCTGCAGGCGAGGACACGAAGGCCGTGGACGTTGCCGCCGAGATCTGGAGCGCCATGGCGCAGCTGTCGTTCGGCCGCGATTGCCTGGTTGTCGCGTTGGGCGGTGGCGTCGTGGGCGATTTGGCCGGGTTCGTCGCCTCCACGTACATGCGGGGCGTGCCGGTCGTGCAGGTGCCGACCACGCTGCTCGCGATGGTTGATTCCTCGGTCGGGGGCAAGACAGCGGTGAACCTTCCCGAGGGCAAGAACCTCGTGGGCACGTTCTTCCAGCCTTCGTTCGTCTGCGCCGATACCGACACGCTGGAAACGCTGCCCGAGCGCGAATGGCGCTGCGGGTGCGCCGAGGTGGCGAAGTCCGCCGTCATCGATTCGGACGATTTCTTCTTCTGGCTGCTCGAGCACGCCGAGGCCATGGCGGCGCGCGACGCCGACGTGGCCGCCGAGGCCATTCAGCGCTGCGTCGTTTTCAAGGCCGGCGTCGTCGCCCAGGACAAGACCGAAAGCGCCGGCGTGCGCGAATGCTTGAACTACGGGCACACGCTGGGGCACGCCATCGAGGCATGCACGGGGTACGGGACGTTCAGCCATGGAGCAGCTGTGGCCGAGGGAATGCGATTCGCCGTGCGTCTGGCTGCCAGCGTGCTGGGCGATGCGCAGGGCGCCGTTGCCGAGTTCGCGGAAGCGCAGGGCGATCTGCTCGACACGCTGGGATTGCCCCCGCTCGACTACGAGGCAGCTCCGCGCGACTTGCTCGCCGCCATGAAACACGACAAGAAGAACCGTGGCGGCGAAGTCCGCTTCGTCTTGGCCCGCGACATCGCCACCTGGGAGATAACCCCCGTTTCCGACGAAACCATCCTGCAGGCACTCGCCAGCTAGAAAACCGGACGCTGCGCTTCGAGCTGGACGTCCGGCCCGAAGCGCAGCGTCCAAGAAAAAGGGCGCCACGACGGCGCCCTTGCGTAACCTTATGATGCCGTGCGACTACATGCGCTTCACGAAGCGGCCGTCGCGCGTGTCGATCTGCAGCACGTCGCCGACTTCCACGTACATGGGAACCTGCACGACCGCGCCGGTTTCCAGCGTGGCGGGCTTGGTGGAGCCCTGCACCGTGTCGCCCTTGAAGCCAGGCTCGGTCTCGGCGACTTCCAGCTCGACGAACATGGCCGGCTCGATGCCGATCAGCTCGTCGCCGGCGTACTGCAGCGAAACCTCGTCGTTTTCCTTCAGCCACTTGGCCACATCGCCCACGATGTCGGCGGACAGCGCCTCCTGCTCGTAGGTGTTGTTGTCCATGAAGTTGTAATCGGAGCCATCGTTGTACAGGTACTGCATCTTACGCGTTTCCATGCGGACGGAATCGAACTTCGTGCCGGCGTTGAACGTGTTGTCGACGATGCGGCCCGTGCGCACGTCGCGCAGCTTGGTGCGGACGAACGCGCCGCCCTTGCCGGGCTTCACGTGCTGGAACTCGACGATCGTCCACAGCTTGCCGTTGTATTCGATGCACATGCCGTTCTTGAAGTCTGCAGTGGAAATAGCCATTGGTGATTCCTCGCTTCTCGTCTGTTAGATGATGAACTCGCACGATTATAGCTTGGATGCAAAAACGGGGGATGTTCGATGTCGCATTCCACATAAGTCCCTAAGTCGCATAGAATGCAACAGCGAACACTTCCAAGTTCACATCGAGGAGACCGATATGGCTGCGCGCAAGTTTCTGTTGTTGAACGGACCGAACCTGGACATGCTGGGCAAGCGCGAACCCGAGGTTTACGGGACCGATACGCTGGCCACGCTTGAGCAGACTGCGTGGGCCTATGCGGAATCACGCGGTATCGAGCTTTCCTGCTACCAGTCGAACAGCGAAAGCAAGCTGATCGGCAAGATTCACCGGGCGCCGGAAAAGTACGAGGGCATCGTGTTCAACCCCGGCGCGTTCACGCACTACTCGTACGCGCTGCGCGATGCGGTAGCCGCCATCGACATTCCGGTCGTCGAAGTGCACCTGTCCGACATCGAGTCGCGCGAGGCGTTCCGCCGCGTTTCGGTCGTGGCTCCCATGTGCATCGCGCAGGTGAAGGGCCTGGGGATCGAAGGCTACGAACGTGCCATCGACGTGCTGGTCGACTACGGCAACCTGCCTCGCCTTGGCGAGGGCTATGAGGAGCGCGTCGACATGAGCGCGAACATCATCATCTCAGAGTGGCCCGACGACTTCGTGCCGCCCGCTGTTGTCGAGGAGGCCGAAGAGCCCAGCGACGTGCTGGTCCCAGAAGAAGCGCCGATTGAGGAAGAGGTCGTCGATCCGCTGGCTCCCTTTGCCGACGCCGTTGCCGCCGCTAACATGCGGGCGGTTTCCAGCGATCGCCAGCGCATGGTGCGCGACGTCTGCAAGCGCTTCGGCATTTCGGCGCTGCTCGTGCGCGACACGCCGAGCATCCGTTGGATCAGCGGCTTCGATGGCGTGTTCGACGAGGAACGCGCGCACGCCCTGCTCGTGACGCCCGACTACGTGGTCCTGCATACCGACTCCCGTTATTCGAACGCCCTGTACACGGCGGCTACGCGCATGGGCAGCGCCATCGCCATCGACGAGACGCGCGTCGGCCATTTCGCTTTCGCACACCAAGTGCTCGCGCCTGGCGTCGACGGCGCGTTCGCAGGCCGTCTTGGCTTCGAAGACACGGTGACGTATGCCGAGTTCGTGAAAGCCGCCGAGTCGTTCGGGACGAGCGGCCTTGCCCCGACGAGCGATATCGTGCGCACCCTGCGCGCGGTGAAGGGCGAAGAGGAACTGGTGCGGATGCGGGCGGCGCAAGCTATCACCGATGCCGCCTTCGAGCACATCATCGGCTTCATGCGTCCCGGCATGACCGAGCGCGAAGTGCAGCTGGAGCTGGAGAGCTTCATGCTGCGCCA
>CADAKR010000046.1 GCA_902788545.1 uncultured Coriobacteriaceae bacterium | reverse complement strand
GAAGGTGACGGTTCGGTAAACTCCGTGCGTCAACCTCCATGAATGCTATAGTAGCAACCTGTTAGCACTCGAGGCATTCGAGTGCTAAGTTATCACATGGTAGTAATGGGAAACGAAGAAAGGCGTGAACCATGGCATTGAAACCGTTGGGCGATCGCGTGATCGTCAAGGCCGACGAGGCCGAGGCCCAGACCGCATCGGGCCTGTATCTGGCCAGCGAAGCCAAGGAGAAGCCGACGACCGGCGTCGTCGTCGCCGTGGGCGAGGGCAAGCTGGACAAGGATGGCAACAAGATCCCCGTTCCCGTGAAGAAGGGCGACAAGGTCATCTTCGGCAAGTACGGCGGAACCGAAGTCACCTACGACGGCGAGGACGTGCTCATCCTCCGCGCCGACGACATCTACGCTATCTGCGAATAATGGGTTTCAGGAAAGGAAGCATTACAAATGGCTAAAGACATCAAGTTCGAGGCTGACGCCCGCGGTTCGCTGGCTGCCGGTGTCACCAAGCTCGCCGACGCCGTTAAGGTCACGCTTGGCCCCAAGGGTCGCTACGTGGCGCTCGAGAAGTCCTACGGCGCGCCGGTCATCACCAACGACGGCGTGACGGTCGCCAAGGAAGTCGAGCTGGAGAACCCGGTTGAGAACATGGGCGCCCAGCTCGTGCGCGAGGCTGCCGTGAAGACCAACGACGTGGCCGGCGACGGCACCACCACTGCCACGCTGCTTGCCGACGTCATCGTCCGCGAGGGCCTGCGCAACGTCACGGCCGGCGCCGACGCGCTCGGCATCCGCCGCGGCATCCAGAAGGCCACGGCTGCTATCGTCGAGCAGATCAAGAAGGATTCCAAGAAGGTCTCCACCAAGGAGCAGATCGCCAACGTCGGCACCATCTCCGCCGGCGATGCCGAGATCGGCCAGAAGATCGCCGAGGCCATGGACGTCGTCGGCAAGGACGGCGCCATCTCCGTCGAGGAGAGCCAGACTTTCGGCATGGACATGGAAATCGTCGAGGGCATGCAGTGGGACCGCGGCTACATCTCTCCGTACATGGCCACCGACATGGAGCGCATGGAGGCCGTGCTGAAGGACCCCTACATCCTGCTGACCGACCAGAAGATCTCCAACATCCAGGACATGATCCCGCTGCTGGAGGAAGTCATGAAGTCCGGCCGCTCGATGCTCATCGTCGCCGAGGACGTCGAGGGCGAGGGCCTGGCCACGCTGCTGCTCAACAAGCTGCGCGGCACCCTGAACGTCGTCGCCGTCAAGGCTCCGGGCTTCGGCGACCGCCGCAAGCGCATCCTCGAGGACATGGCCATCGTCACCGGCGGCCAGGTCGTCGCGAAGGACTTCGGCATGACGCTGGCTGACGCCACGGTCGCCACCTGCGGCCATGCACGCACCGTCAAGGTCACCAAGGACAGCGTGCTGATCGTCGACGGCGCTGGCAAGAAGGCCGACATCAAGGCCCGCATCGGCCAGATCAAGACCGAGCTCGACAACACCGACAGCCAGTTCGACCGCGAGAAGCTGCAGGAGCGCCTCGCCAAGATGAGCGGCGGCGTGGCCGTCCTCAAGGTCGGCGCTGCCACCGAGCCCGAGCTGAAGGAAAAGAAGTCCCGCATCGAGGACGCCCTGCAGGCGACCCGCGCGGCCGTGGAAGAGGGCATCGTCGCCGGCGGTGGCGTGGCGCTCGTGAACGCGCTGCCTGCCCTGAAGAAGGTCGTGGCCGACGACAAGGACGAGCAGGTCGGCATCGACATCATCAGCAAGGCCGTCGAGGCTCCGCTTCGCTCCATTGCCGGCAACGCCGGTTACGAGGGCTCCGTCGTGGTCGAGAAGGTCAAGGGCCTGAAGAAGGGCGAGGGCCTGAATTGCGCCACCGGCGAGTACGGCAACCTCATCTCCATGGGCGTGTCCGACCCGGTCAAGGTCACCCGCACGGCGCTCGAGTCCGCTGCCTCCGTGGCTGCGCTCATCCTCATCACCGAGGCCACCATCACCGAGATCCCGAAAGAAGCCGACGCCGCAGCAGCTGCCGCCGCAGCCGCCGCAGCCGGCATGGGTGGCGGCATGATGTAAGAAATTTGCGAAGGCAAATTATTTCGAATGCTGGTAGTAAAACTCGGCTATCATTCGCATCGAGCAAAAACGGGACGGCCAAAGCGGCCGTCCCGTTTCGTGTTTCATGAGGCTGTGAACGCATGCTCATACGATTAGTTGAAAGGTTGTACGGCACATGGAAATAGCGGCGCTGCTCATAACGCTGATCGCCGGCGCGTTTTTCTTGCTCGGCGCGTTGGTCGCATGGCGCGTGAAGGACCGCACGGTGCTCGAGGCCTATTCGGTGGCGGTCGCGTTTGGCTCGCTTGCGCTTGTGGCTGCAACCGACCTTCTGCCCGAAGCCATCGAAATAGCCGAAGAGCTGGGATGGCCTGTCGTGCTTGTCCTCGTCGCCGCCGGCGCGTTTGCGCTCGTGTTGCTCGATCACGTCATGCCCGATCATCACGATGGGGAAGGCGAGGAGGGTGCTGCGCATTTGGGTGCCATGGCCGTGTTGGCCGTTTCGGTGCACAACCTGGCAGAAGGCGCGGCGATCTTCGCCATCGCATCGCAAGATGTATCGGCTGGTTTGGCGCTTGCGCTCGGCGTCGGCCTTCACAACGCGCCCATGGGCATGCTGTTGTATTCGACCATGGAGCACAACCGGGCTCGGGGCATCGCCGTCCTTGCGGCAGCGTCGCTTTCCACGTTCGTGGGCGGCTTCATCATGTTCGCGCTTGGCGGCGTCATCGACGACGTGGTTATGGATGGGGTCGTGTGCGTGGCACTTGGCATGATCGCCTACATCCTGCTTGCCGAGCTGCTGCCCGCCATGGTTCGCGGCGGCGACGTGAAGCGCTCCGTCATCGGCGTAGTCATCGGCGCGGCATTCGTTCTTGCTGGCTCGCTTTTCGGATGATTCCAACGCCCGGCGCGGAACACGATTCTGATATTCTGATATCCCATGTGCTGCGCATGCCGCCTTTTGCGTTGAGGGGCTCTTTCGGCATGCGCATGTCTATCGAGCCGCAAGGGGAGGAGCCGTCATGAACGACATCACAAGGCGCGGATTCATCGGAGCAGGCGCAACCGCCGCCATGGTCGCGGCTCTTGCCGGCTGCTCTTCCGGTTCGGCAAGTGCAGCGAGTGCTTCGGCCTCGGCCTCTGCGGCCGCAAGCGGCGCTGCCGACACCATGACGCTCGTCATCCTCAGGCACGGGGAAAGCGAGTGGAACAAGGACAACCTCTTCACGGGGTGGACCGACGTCGACTTGTCCGAGGCCGGTCGTGCGGAGGCCGTCGAGAGCGGCCGTGCGCTTGCCGCCGAGGGCCTCGATTTCGACCTTTGCTATACGAGCTACCTGAAGCGGGCCATTCACACGCTCAACATCGTGCTTGACGAAATCGATCGCGCCTGGCTTCCCGTCGTCAAGGGCTGGCAGCTCAACGAGCGCCACTATGGCGCGCTGCAAGGCCTGAACAAGTCCGAGACCGCGGCGAAGTACGGCGAGGACCAGGTGAAGATCTGGCGCCGCAGCTACGACGTAAGGCCTCCTGCCCTGGAGGCGGGCGACGAGCGCGATGCCCATCTGCAACCCGCGTACCGCGACGTGGATCCGGCGGACGTGCCCATGCACGAGTGCCTGAAAGACACGGTGGCGCGCACCTGGCCCTATTTCGAAAATGAAATCCTGCCCCAGATGAGGGCCGGCAAACGGGTCTTCATCGTTGCGCATGGCAACTCGCTGCGCTCGCTGGTCATGCAGTTCGACAAGCTGAGCGAAGACGAGATCGTGGAGCTCAACATTCCGACGGGAATTCCGCTCGTCTACAAGTTCGACCAGGATATGAACGTGTTGGAGAAGCGTTATATCGGCGACCCCGCCGACATCGCGGAGAAGGTCGATGCTGTTGCCAACCAGGGCAAGGCAAAGTAAGCGCCTCGACGGCAAGGGATTAGGTTCCACCTCATCGGTTCGAATCCATGCACTACGCGTGGTTCAGGAGTGCGATTCCAATTGAAAGCGGGAAATAAATGGCTGGGGCGTAGGGATTCGAACCCCAATAGTCGGCACCAAAAACCGAAGTCCTGCCATTGGACGACGCCCCAGCGTTGCGGCGCGGCGGGTGGTGGGCCCTGGGGGACTCGAACCCCCGACCTTGGGATTAAAAGTCCCCTGCTCTACCAACTGAGCTAAGGGCCCGGATCCCGATTGCGCGAAACGTTATTCTAATGGCGCGAGCGACATTGGTCAATGCGCGTCACTTTGTTTCTGTTGTAAAACAAAATCACTCATCCGCTTATGATGACGGCCTGTTTCAATGTAATCTATGCACGCGCTGTTTAACTGTCATTCTGAGGTAGGCGAAGAATCTATAAGGGCCTGAGCTGACCTCGTTAACTCCGAGATATGAAGCGGATGGGGTCCGGGACACGGCGCCGTTGCGGGAAAAGGAGACCAGCATTATGAAGCTACTGAAATGCCCGGCATGCGGGGCTCCTTTCGGGGAGAACGTGTTTGGCGGGGTCGCGGTGTGCGAGTACTGCGATTCGAGGTTCGTTCTCGACGAGGACATGGCTGATGCCGTTGCCGGGGCCGAAGAGCTCGACGAATAGTTTCTCGCAGTACGACCAGCCCTACATAGACGGGTCATACATCGCGGCGAACGGCGTGAACATCTGCTATTACACCGATGGCAGCGACTTGTTGCCCCACTTGCTCGACCTTTACGCCATGCTGCACGAAGCCTCCCAGTACCTATCCGACTGGGGGGAGGAGTAGGGATGAGCCCGCATTATCCCAGCCCTGAACTGGTATTTTATCGCATGAATAGTCAAGCTATGCTATCATCTAGAAACCAATCTGAGCGCTACCGCGACCGCGCAATGCGCGTATGAGGCGCACCGGCCGAGAGGAGATACCATGTCGAGCAATGCAAACTCTTTCGAGGACGGCAAGATGGCCCAGTCGGCGGGAAGCGCCCAAGGATGGAGCGTGTCGCGTCGCAGTCTGCTCAGCGCAGGGGCGATTTTGGGGCTGGCCGCGATGACGCATCCGACTGGCAGCGCGTTCGCGTGGAGCTCTTGGACGAACGCCTCCTCGCCCATGCTGAAGAAAATCGGCATGGGCGACTGCGTGCACGAGGACCTCGTCCAGATTTCGTATGCGCGCATGCTGCGCAATCATGCCAACGACACCACCGCCGATTCGCTCATAAACCCCTGGGCGGGGCTGGTCGATGCCGACGACGCGCGCTATGCCACGATCGCCGGCGACATCGTGGACAAGGGCGCCGGCAGGGCGTTTTCGGGCGCCGACGACCTGGCGGCGCGGCTGTTCCGCGAAAACCTGGCCTACTTGCGCATCGGCTCGTTCTGGAACGATGCGGCTGCAAACCAGCTGGCAGACTTCGGATACTCGTGCTTTTACGCCGAATCCGTCCCGAAGTTCTCGGGGAACGACTATTACGAGGGTGCTTGGGACGTCGGACAGCACCTCTTCGAGACGAACGAGAAGAACAAGACCTACGCGATAAACGGCCTCGACGCTCTCGTGCAGTTCACGATGAACGACCGCAACAACTTCATCCACGGCATGCTGTCCTCGACGGCCAGCCGCGGGTCCCACCTGAAGCAATCCGAGATCAAGAAGTTCGCGTTGCAGTGGCTCGGCGTTGCCTACGAGTATGCCCGCACGGGCCAGGTGACGGCGACAAGCGACGTGACGCAGGCGCAGGCCGAGAAGATCTTCAAGGGCTTCATCGACACCTACGGCCAACTCGACAACGACGCCCACGACATGTGCGTGTCGCTGAAGGTGAGCTCGTCGGAAGCATCGATTAAGCTGCCGCATCGCAGGCTGCGCCTGCGCGCGCTCGGCATGATGTGCCATACCCTCGAGGACTTCTGGTGCCCCGCGCACACGTGCCGCACCTACCATGCGGGCGGCACTATCCCCAAGAACTCGATTCTGGCGTTCAGCAACTACAAGCTGCAAAACGGCAACAAGGCGCCGATGTTCGGCTATCACATCCCGTTCGACCGTTACGCCGTGTCGGACGCGAAGAACACCGTCAACTGGCGCGAGGCGCTCACGCGCGGCGATGCCAGCCATGCGGGCACCGAAAAGCTCGCAAACGTGCTTGACTCCACAATGAGCTGCCTCAGCGAGGCGAACACGTACTTCAACACGCTGGGCATGAACGAGACCGTGACGTGCATCACCCAGTTGTTCGAGTTTCTGTTTGCGGGAACCGCTTGGGACGACGGCGTGCGCGCATGGGTGGATGTCGACATCATGCCCACGTTCTTCGACGGCGCAGGCCAGTCGTACGTGTGCGACGCCGGCCGCCGTGGGCTTCATACGCCCACCTACATCATCTCGCCCATCAAGTCGATGAAGCGGGCCTGCAAGAAAGCGGGGATCCGGGCGTACTACGACGAGGTGCTTGCTGCGGCGACGAGCTACGACGCCTGGCAGCGCGGCGCCCACCGCTTCTATTCGGGCAATTTCAACACGTCGCAGTCGAAATACGTCACGGCCGGTCACGAAGGCTCGTCCGTTTGGTCGGATGAGGAAGGCGAGAGGCGGCTGGTCAACCTTGTCAACAAGCTTCACGAAGGGTACAGCAGCCTGCCTGCGGCCGCACAGGCCGATCTCCTTGCAGGAATAGGATTCACCGCCTGCCACGGCATGGTGGGCGTGTGCGGCAGGGTGGGCGGCATGCTGCAGGAGTTCAACATCGACTTGCGCGGCAGTTTACGCACAAGCGGCGATGCCACCATGAAGGCGCTCGAGGAGACGCGCGCGTTCTTCGAGTCGGGCCTGCAAAGCCAGGGCGCAAAGGCGTCGACGCAGTCCGCGCTGGCACCCGGGCTCTTCTCGGCTGGTTTGGCCTACGCCGATGAAGGCGACGCCAGCTACACGACCTCGGATATGGCGGTGGAAGACTTCACTGCCCAAGGCGACGGCTCCTACCTTGTTGCCGTGCGCGACCTGGATTCGCTCGACACGTCCGTCATGAGCGTTCCCGCAGGCACGCCCGGCGCAGGCAAGCTGGAAGAGAACCTTGCGAACCTGAGCATCACCTACAAGCTCGACGAGGCCTTCGCGGACGACCCCGATTACAGCTACATCGTGACCAACATCGACTACGCCGATGTGAAGGAAGACGTCTACATGGTCACGGGCACGGTGAAGTCGGTGTCTGCCGACAAGAAGAGCCTCGTGATTGACATGAACGGCGTGAGCGAAACCACCTTGGACATAAGGGGCGCGAGCGTGGCCCCCGAGGCAGGCGCCTACATCTGCGCCCGCTGCTCGACCAGCACCGCCGATGTGGAGCTTATCGGTTACGACGAATTGGATGCTCCCGGCAACCTGGTGAAGGTGACCTACCCGGTGGCGGAAGTATGCGGCTCGAGCGTCTGGCTTATCACGAACGATGGCGCTTACGGTGACGGCTACCAGGACCTGCTGCAAGTAGAATACGGGTCGGCCGACGTGTTCTCGATGCCTCGGGAGGGGTATTACGCCACGGTGTACTATCACGACGAAGCCTACGGGGACGTGACCGACGTAGACGAAAGGGCGTTGGCCGCCGCCTCGGTTGCCTCCGGCTTCACGGCGATTTCGGCGCAAGCCGACGATGACGACCTAAACGACTCGGCGACCACGCCGGGTTATATCGAAGCCGGAGACGGCTACAGCGAACTCAGCTACGGCAACGAGGTGCTGCACGTGGCCAACGTCATCATGGGCACGGACAAGGCAGCCGACGACACGCCGACGGGCATCGACGACGATCCAACGCCGGCCCCGACGCCGACTCCGACGCCTTCGCCGTCTACGGACGACCCGACGACGCCTGACGCGGCGGGGACGAAACCGACTACGTCGGCCAAGACGACGACTGCGAAGTCGACAGCCGCGAAGACGGCGGACCCGCTTGCCGGCTTGGGTGGCGTTCTTTCCGTGGCGGCCGTCGCAGGAGCCGCCTTCGCCACCTACTCCGCACGGCGCGTTGCCAACGAGAAACAGGACGCGCAAGAACAGTAGCGCCCGAAACACCGACGGCCGAAGCTGCATCGTCAATGCGTTTCTTGCAGGCCCGGGCTGCATCATGCTGCCCGGGCAGCCTCTTCGACTCCTTCGACCCTCTGCGGGGGCATGACAATGTTTGCCTTCGCTAAGTTGGTGTTAGAATTGACGTTCGCATCGTAGAAAAGGGGTTGCAATGATTGGTGTTGTAGATGTTGGCGGGGGAGAGCGCGGCGTTTACGGTGCCGGTGTCTTCGATTTCTGCATGGAACGGGGCATCGACTTCGACTACTGCGTGGGCGTCTCTGCCGGAGCCGCCAACCTCAGCTCGTATTTGGCCGGC
>CADAKR010000045.1 GCA_902788545.1 uncultured Coriobacteriaceae bacterium | reverse complement strand
GATCCCAACAGCGTGACAATGAAAATCTGGCCTGTCAGGATCAAACCCTGACCAAGCAGCCCCATCATCGTAGAGAATTCCACCGAATACCCGCTTCCTGCTCTAAAACGCAAAAAGAGCGCCCGCTCGTAAAGCGGGCGCTCTGTGACGCATACTTACTTCAACAGCCAGTTGTCGATCGAAACTGCCTGATCGGCATACTTCTCGAGGATCTTCGCGACGGTGCCGTCAGCGTACATTTCCTTGAGCGTCTTGGAGACGGTGGCCGCCGTCGCCTCGTCGCCCAGCTTGAAGCCGACACCGAAGGTCTCGGCGTTCAGCTCTTCAACCTGCTTGAACGCATCGGGCTTGGCTGCCATCTGGCGGGCGGCGACGGAAAGGTCGCACACAACCGCGTCAACGGCACCGGATTCGAGCTGCATGAAGATGTTGTTGTAATCGCCGAGCGTCTCGGGCGCTCCGCCCGCAAACGTCTTGGTGATGGCGGCGTAATCGCCTTCCGGATCAGTGAGGACGTCGAGACCAGCGGAATCCGCCTGGGTCATAACATGCTTGTCCTTGAGGTCGGCAAGCGTCTTCACATCGCTGCCGGCCTTGACGACGAGCACCTGGGCATTGCGCATGTACGGATCGGAGAACGCATACTTGCCCTCGCGGCCCTCGATGGTGAAGCCGTTCCAGATGCAGTTGATCGTGCCGGCATTGAGCAGCGCGTCCTTGGCATCCCAGTCGATAGCCTCAGCCTTAAACGCCCAGCCGTTGCGGTCGCAGACTTCCTTGGCGAGGTCGAGGTCGACGCCCGTGAATTGGCCGTCATCGCCCACATAGCCGTACGGCGGGAACTCGGAGTCGAAACCGACGACGAGCGTGTAGGCACCCGAAGATGCGCTCGAAGCGCTCGTGCTGGCGCTGGCAGAAGCCGAAGCGGATGCGCTTGCCGAAGAAGCGGAAGCGCTCGAGCTGCTCGAAGACGAGCAACCGGCGAGCACGAACGCCGACAGGGCGAACGCCGCGACAAACGCTGCGACAAACTTGATTTTCCTCATATGTCCCTTCCCTTTCACTTGGCGTCGGGCCTGCGCGCCTCTCGCGTCTCCCTCACCCGACATGCTTTATCACAATAAAGCGATGGAGAGTATACCACATTCGAGCCGCGCGTCTTCAGGATCGGCAGCGCCTAGCGGGCAAGCCCGCCCACCCGCGAACGGGCGCCCCCGCAAAATCCGAACTCGCTTTTCTCCCCGCGATGACCGCGCAAATGAAATCGGCGCCAATGAGGCCACCCTTCACCACCCATTGGAGCCGCACAGCCTCAAACTAAACAGCCGATTTCTTGAAGGCGCGGTCCCTGCGGGGCGCTCGGACGGATTTTGCGGGGGCGCCCGTTCGCGGGTGGGCGGGCTTGCCCGCTAGGCGCTGCCGATCCTGAAGACGCGCGGCTCGAAATCGTACAGCTCGGCCGCATCGACTTCGTTGGAAAGCGTGATCGCGCACTTCCAGCACACGTCCTTGCACAACCCGCACTGCACGCAATCGGCGGCCGAGAACTCGAAGTAGCGGATGCGATCCGAGGGGTTTTTCGGCGTGTCGCGCATGAGGGCGCGCGTCGGGCAGAACGTGACGCACATGCCGCACACGTTGCATTTCGGGGTGTTGATGGAAATCGATCCGAACAGCCTCGACGCGATGGCGCCCGACTCGGGCTGGCCGATCATGTCGAGTGCATTCAAGGCCGTCTCGTGGCGCTTCACGACAAGCTGCGGCATCTTGCCGTCGGGACCGACACGCAAGCGCTCGCCGATGGAGCGCTCGTCGATTTTATAGCCGAGCTCGTTTTCGATGGCCGTCTTCGCAGCCGTCTTCGCCGTGTCCTTGGCCACGCCGAGAGCGTCAGACAAAAAGCCCCTCCGCGACGAGCCGTACATCCCGGAAGTGTCTTCCACCTTCATCTCGTCGGGAAAGCCCGTGATGCTCGCAATGTCGATGTCGTTGCCATGAGCGGCTAATAAAGCATGTGCTTGGTCGACTGCCGTGAACGCAGCTTCCAGGCACACGCGGTTCTTGCACGTGGCGCAATTCCCGTCGACGAGCAGCACCGAGGTGGCCCCTTGGGCGACAAGGTCGACGATGAGGACCTCGTCGATGCGCGAGAAGCACGGCACCTCCGCGTAACGCTCGGGGTCGGCTTGGCGCTTCGAGGCAATACGCGCACACGCGATGACCGCGCACCCGTCGTTTTGCCCCATGGAGCGCAACGCCGCCTGCTTGAGCATCGCGTCGGTGGGCCCCACGTGAACGAGCGCCTCGGTCGGGCACGCTGCCACGCACGACCCGCATCCCATGCAGGAGGCGGGATCGATGCTCACCTCGTTGGCGATGACCGTGATGGCTTCCGCGGGACACGCGCGCACGCACTTCCGACACGACGCGTTGCGGTTCCGCACGACGACGCAGCGGTCGGCTACGACGATCACCGGGCTCTTCTCGAGGGCCTCGGCGACTTGCATTATGTTTTCGAGCGATGGCATGCGATGATTATACTTGGCGCCTAGGCACCGTCGCCATAGCCGAAGCGGCGAATCTGCGCGGCATCGCGCCGCCAGTTCTTCTTCACCTTGACTGACAGGTCCAAGAACACGCGCGCGCCCAGTATTCGCTCGAGGTCCTCGCGGGCCTCGGTGCCGATGCGCTTGATCGCGGCGCCGCCCTTGCCGATGATCATGCCCTTCTGGCTGTCGTGCTCGGTGTAGACGATGGCCCGGATGCGGTACAGGTCCTTCTTGCGGACGTATTCCATCTCCTCGGTTTGCACGCCGATGGCATGGGGTATCTCGTCGCGGAAGCTGCGCAGTATCTTCTCCCGGATGAACTCGGCCACAATGACCTCGAGAGGCTGGTCGGTTTCCATGTCGGCGGGAAACCACTGCGGGCCCTCGGGCAAAAAGCCGACTAGGGTGGCAACCGCTTCGTCCACGCCGTCAAGCGTCTCGGCCGAGCATGCCACGACCGCGTCCCAATCGGCAAGCTTCTCCGCCGCAGCCCTCTGCTCCTCGAGTTGGGCCGCGTCGACGAGGTCGGCCTTGGAAAGGACGAGCACCTTCTTCGTATGAATGCGCTTGACCTGCTCGGCGACCCATTCGTCACCCGTGCCGACGGGCTGCGACGAGTCGACGAGCATCGCCACGACGTCGACGTCCTCGAGCGCTTTCAGAGCCGACGTGTTCAGCTCTTCGCCGAGCGCGTCGTGGGGCTTGTGGATGCCCGGCGTGTCGACGATGACGAGCTGGAACTCGTCGGTTGTCTTCACCGCGCGGAAACGGTGCCGCGTCGTCTGCGCCGTGTTCGACGTGATGGCGATCTTCTTGCCCATGATGGCGTTGAGCAGCGTGGACTTGCCTGCGTTCGGGCGACCCACGAACGTGGCGAAGCCCGATTTGTACCCGTTGAACATTCCTTCGAAAGACATGGAGGCTCCTCAACCTTGAAGCATGTATCGGGGCAAGCCCGAATCCTTTATGTGAACAGGGCGAAAAACTTGGGCAGGATGATGATGGCCTCGACGATCGCCGAGACAATCGAGCACACGAGCACGCCACCCGCGGCGCAATCCTTGGCGCGCTTCGCAAGCTCGTGATACTCGGGGGACGCGAGGTCGACGACCGCCTCGATGGAGGTGTTCACGCATTCGCCGCCCAGAACGCACCCAATGCAGATGACGACCGCAAGCCACTCGTACGGCTGAATGCGGAACACGAAGCCGAGCACGATGGCGGCAACGGCAAAGCCGAGCTGCACCTTGAAGTTGCGGCCTTCGCGAAACGTCTGGGCGATGCCGGAAAACGCGTATGCGAACGATTTGATGAAAGGCGTGCGGTTCATCGTGATTCCCTATCTGCCGCCGACCGCAAAAACGGCGCGCCCCAAAATTGAGTGAGGAGGTCACGTTCACGAGCTTCCATCTCGAGCGCCTCGTCTTCTTCCATGTGATCGTAGCCGCACAAGTGCAAAAGCCCATGAGTTATGAGCAGGCTCATCTCGTGCGCGAACGAAAGGCCGTACTCAGGGGCTTGGGCTTCGGCGACATCGGGCGCTATGACGATGTCGCCCAGTTCGAACGCCTCATCGGCAAGCACGGGCATGTCGTCGTCGAAGCCGTCGCATTCGAACGAGAGCACGTCGGTCGGCCGGTCGACATCGCGCCATTCGCGGTTCAGCTCGTGAATGGCCTCGTTTGTCACGAAGCTGATAGAAGCCTCGGTCGTGTCCGGCTTTCCCTCGCGCTCGATCACGAAGCGCGCGAGGCGTTCGACGTCGAGCAGTGCTCGCATGTCCTCTTCGCGGTAGTCGTAGTTGACCTGAATCTCCATGAATGAGCCCTTCGCGTTACTTCTCGTATGCTGCGACGATCTTGGCCACAAGCGAGTTGCGCACCACGTCGGCGCCCGACAGCTCGACGAACGCGATGTCGTCGATGCCGGCAAGCTTTTCGCGCGCACTCTTCAAGCCCGCAGGACCTTTCGGGTTGTCCGATTGGGATTCGTCGCCCGTGATGACCATGCGCGAACCGAAGCCCAAGCGCGTGAGGAACATCTTCATCTGGTCGGGCGTGGTGTTCTGCGCCTCGTCGAGGATGACGAAGCTGTCGTTGAACGTGCGGCCGCGCATGAACGCGAGCGGCGTGATCTCGATTGTGCCGTTCTCGATGGCATGCATGGCACGATCCGTGTCCATCATCTCGAACAGCGCATCGTAGAGCGGGCGGATGTAGGGGTCGACTTTCTCCATCATGGTGCCGGGAAGAAAGCCCAGGCTTTCGCCGGCCTCGACGATGGGCCTGGTCAGCACGATGCGCCCGACTTCCTTGCGCTGAAGGGCCGCCACGGCCATCGCGCACGTCAGATACGTCTTGCCGGTACCCGCAGGGCCAAGGCCAAATGTGACGGTGTTGGCGCGAATGGCATCGACGAAGCGCTTCTGGCCCGCCGTCTTGGGTCGGATGGCCTTGCCCCGGTACGTGAGCAGCACGTCGTCGCGCAGCTCGCCAGGAGACATCTCAGCGGTGCGAAGCAGGCCGATGAGGCGTCCAACCGACTTTTCATCGGGCGCTTCCCCATCCTTGACTTGCTTGAACAAGTCGGCGAACAGCATCTCGAGTGATTTGACTGCCGCATCGTCGCCAGCGAACGACACTTCATCGCCGCGAACCGACACGCGCGCATCGAAGCTGTCCTGCACGAGCCGCAAAAGCACGTCGGCCGGCCCCGTCACAAGCGCCATGTCAACGCCGTGCGGTGCGCGTATGGTTGATTTTGCTTCGTTTTCCATAAAGCCTATTGTAATGCACCGAATGCGCCAGCAGGGACGGGAGCGGATCCTCGGGTGCGGGCGGGGCATCACAGGGTGATTTGCACGAAGTCGCCTGGTTGCGTGCCTGGCGGAGCGGGGATTTCGTGGTAGCTCTCGGTCAGCGCGGTTTCGCCCTCGACGATGCACAGCTCGTCGGTGTCTTTTCGGCGTGCTAAGTCCTCGGCGTTCAATTCCGCGCCAATTGCGCGCAGGCGCGCGGCACGTTCGCGTTTCGCCTCGGGCGAGACCTGGTCAGCGCGAGCGGCTGCCGGCGTTCCCTCGCGTCTTGAATACGGGAACACGTGCAGACGCGAGAAGCCCGCTGCGCGAACCAGATTGCACGTCTCCTCGAACTCTTCGTCGGTTTCGCCGGGGAAGCCCACGATGACGTCGGTTGAAAGCGATATCGCGGGAACGCGATCGCGCAGGAGGTGCACGAGGGCCATGAACTCCTCGGCTGTATAGGGACGTGCCATTTCGCGGAGCACTTTCGTGCTGCCGGACTGAAGGGGTATGTGCAAATGCCGGCACACGCGCCCGCCCGACTGCGCGAGCAAATCGATGAGCGCGGCGTCGACGTTAAGCGGCTCGATGCTTGAGATGCGCAGCCTAGCCGGCAGCTCCTTCGGATTGCACGCCCCGTCGGCTTGGGCGAGGATGAGCTCGCAGAGGCGCGCGAGGTCGATGTCGCCATCGCGGTACGCACCGATGTCGATACCCGCGAGCACGACCTCCTTCACGCCCGCCTCGAAATGCGCCCGCGCCTCGGCAACGACGGTATCCGCCTTCTCGCTTCGGGCTGTGCCGCGTGCCACGTGAACGATGCAGTACGTGCACGCCCGGTCGCATCCGTCTTGCACCTTGACGCCCACGCGCGTGCGAAACCCCTCGCCATGGCGCACCGTCGGACTTCCGACGCCTGCGCCGAACGAATCAAGGAGCTCAGCCTTCCCGATCACGCGCACGCGCGGATCCATGGCGAGGAACACATCGGCCGATATCGCGGCGGCGCATCCGGTGACGACGACGTCTGCCAGGGGGTTCACCGCCACGGCATGATGCACGGCCTTTCGCGCCTTCTTGTCGGCCTCTCCCGTAACGGTGCAGGTGTTGACCACGATGAGATCGGCCGACTCCTCGTCGACTGGCGCCCAGCCCTGCGATATGAGCGCAGCCGCCATCGAGTCAGCTTCGACGCGGTTGACCTTGCAGCCAAGGTTGACGATGTGAAAGCTAGTTGAAGGCATCGCGCAGACGCTCGAGCGGACCGCGCTGCTGAGCGTAGTCCTCGCCAAGATCCTCGGCGAGCTGCTCGAGCAGCTCCCGCTGGCTCTTCGTGAGCTTCTTCGGAATGATGACATCGACATGCACGTACAAATCGCCGCGCATATCGCTGCGGAACTTCGGCATGCCGTAGCCCTTCACGCGTATGACCTGGTCGTTCTGGCAGCCTTCGGGAATGCGGACCGAGACCTTTTCACCGGGCATGATACCGTCGATCTCGATTTCCGCGCCGAGTGCGGCCTGGATCATCGACACCTTGGCCATGGCATGCAGGTTGTCGCCTTCACGCTCGAAGAACTCGTGCTGCTGCACGCGGCACGTGACGATGAGATTGCCCGATTGAGCGCCACGCAGGCCGGCCTCGCCGAATCCCGTGATGCGCAGCTGCTGCGAGTCGCGGATGCCGGCGGGAACCTCGACCGTGACGCGCTGGCGGTCGGGAACGCGGCCCTGGCCCTCGCATTCGGGGCAGGGGTTGTCGATAGTGTGCCCGGTACCGCCGCAGCGGTTGCAGGTTGACGTCGTGCGCATGTCGCCGAGGAACGTGTGCTGGACCGAGTACACGCGGCCCGACCCGTTGCATTCGGGGCATGTGACCTCGTGACCGCCCTCGCCAAGGCCGGAGCCATCGCAATCCGGGCACGGAGCCAAGCGGTCGTAGACGATTTCCTTCTTCGCGCCCGTGGCGACTTCCTCGAGCGTCAGCCGCAGGCCCACGCCCATGTCGCGGCCTTCGCGGCGCGCAGTTGCCCCGCCGCCGCCCATGCCGCTGAAGAACGAGCTGAAGATGTCGCCCATTCCGCCGAACCCGCCGCCGAAGATGTCCTCGAAATCGACGTAGCCGGTACCATACGGGCCTGCGCCGCTCGCAGCGCCGGGCGTCGTGCCGGTGCGGTCGTAATAGGCGCGCTTGTTCGGGTCGGAAAGCACATCGTACGCCTCGTTGAGCTCCTTGAACTCCTCTTCGGCGTTCGGCGATTTGTTCACGTCGGGATGCAGCTTGCGCGCCTGCTTGCGAAACGCCTTCTTGATCTCCTCGTCAGTGGCCCCACGCGACACGCCGAGCACTTCATACAGGTCCTTTGCCATGACCTTGCTTTCCCTTCTTCCGAACGGCGCTTACTCGCCGAGCGTCTTGCTTGCTATCCTGACGGCGGCGAGCGCCTTCGTGTAATCCATCCTCGTTGGCCCGATGACGGCGACGATACCGCCGTCGGAGCCAATGCCGTAACGACATGCGACAACCGACACGCCGGTCAGCTGCTCCGACACGTTCTCGCTGCCAATGCGCACCTGGGGACCTTCGTCCGACTCGACGGTGGCGTCGAGCACGTGCAAGAGGACCGTGTCGTCTTCAAGCACCTGCATGACGGGCAGCAGCGTCTCGGTGTAGGCGAACTCGGGCTGGCGCATGAGCGACATGATGCCCTGGCGGCTCGGGTGCGCGTAACCGGGGGGCGTGACGACCGACAAGCAGTCCGTGAACTGCGAGAGCGCCTTCGACGTGCGGTCGATGAGCTCGTCGAGCTCGGCAGCCGTCTCGCGTAGCCGCCCGATCGCCTCGTCGGCCTCTTCGCCTTCCTGCACCGCGCCGGACTCGATCAAGTCGTCGACGAACGTTCGGTACCCGAAATCGGTTGGAACGCGGCCCGCTGAGGTGTGAGGTTGCGAAATGTAGCCCTCGTCTTCGAGCGCCGAGAGCTCGTTGCGAATGGTGGCGGGGCTGACGCCGAACCGGTAACGCTCGGTAAGCGTGCGCGAGCCAACCGGCAACGCACGTGCCACGTATTCCTCGATGAG
>CADAKR010000044.1 GCA_902788545.1 uncultured Coriobacteriaceae bacterium | reverse complement strand
GCCGTCCGATTAAGCCTGTTTTCCCTGCTAGTTGATCTATTGCCGCCGATACGCTCATGTGCTGCCCTCTGTGTTCCCTACCCGAAGGGCAGCACTTTTCGGCCTTTGGGTCTAAATTTTCCGGCCTTTGGGCCAAGGCGTCTTAGTTCGCGAGACTATAATTGTCCAAAGGCAACCCGCCGGGGCCTTTGGCAAGCGCCGGCAAGAGAAGGGACCGGGTGCATGAAGAACTAGCGATGCCCATATCCACCCGTTAACCGAGCTACAAGCTGGCGGCCATGCCCGAACGGGTGCAGCATCGCATGCCCATGCACGATTCAAAGCCATTCATCCCAAACGAACGAGCCTCGCCTTGCTGCCCAGCATGGCCTCCTGCAGAACCGGAGGCATCATGCAGCTCAACCTTTCCAACATCGAGTACGCCTATCCCGCTGCGGTGGAACCCGCCCTTAGCGGCGTGACCGCGACCTTCCCGAAGGGATGGACCGGCATCGTCGGCGACAACGGAGGGGGCAAGACGACGCTCTGCCTCGTGGCATGCGGCCTCCTGCGGCCCGACGCCGGCGCGGTCGCACCACCGCTTGTATCCCTCTACTGCGCTCAGGACGCGAGCGTTCAACCGGCAAACATCGAGGACTTCGCGTTCGCATACGACAGCGCCGCCGTGCGCTTGCGCCGTGACCTTGCCATCGGAGACGATTGGGCCCACCGCTACAGCACGTTATCGGGCGGCCAGCAAAAGCGGTTGCAAGTTGCGTGCGCGCTCTGGGCGGTTCCCGACGTGCTCGCCGTTGACGAGCCGACCAACCATGTCGACGCCGCGACGAGACGGTCCATCTCCGCCGCCCTCTCGCGGTTCGGCGGCATAGGATTGCTCGTTTCACACGATCGCGAATTGCTCGACGAGCTCTGCTCCCAATGCCTGTTCGTAGCAGATGGTGCTGCAACGATGAGGCCCGGCGGCTATTCGCAGGCTTCCTCGCAGGCCGCCCTCGAACGCTCGAGCGCTATCCGCGCGCGCGATGTGGCCTGCAGAGAAAGGGATCGGGTCAAGCGCGAGGCGCAGCGCCGGCGCGAAGAGGCGTCGCGCGCGGATGGCAAGAGGAGCCTTCGGGGAGTTGGCAAGCGGGATAGCGATGCGAGGGACAGGAGGAACCTCGCGATCGTCACCGGCAAGGACGGCCAGGCCGGCAGGCTCTCGTCCCGCATGGAGGGAAGGCTGCAAAGCGCCGACGCAAGGCTCTCCGCCTTGCGCGTGGAGAAGCGCTACGACGCAAACGTGTGGCTCGACGCCGCGCCCAGCAGGCGCAAGGTGATCTACCGGGCGGATCCGATGGACCTTTCCCTCGGCGAAGTCGTATTACGTGTGCCCATGCTGCACATCGGCAACACCGACCACATCGGCCTCGTCGGCGACAACGGCACCGGCAAGACGACGCTGGTGAAGGCCATTGTGGCAGGGCTTCCGGAGAACACGCGGGCGCTCTACATCCCCCAAGAACCCGACGAGCAACAGAGGCGCACCGCGCTTGCCACCCTTCGCGACCTGTCCGACGTTCGCCGCGGACGCGTTCTATCCACCATCGCCCAGCTTAATTCCGATCCGGATCGCGTTCTAGAGGGAGACGAGGTCAGCCCCGGCGAGATGCGCAAGCTCATGCTCGCGTTGGGAATCCTCGAATCCCCCGAGCTCGTCGTCATGGACGAGCCCACCAACCATCTCGACCTCGGGTCGACCGAGGCCCTCGAGCGCCTGTTGTCTGCATACCCCGGGGCGCTCCTACTGGTGTCGCACGACGCTGCGCTGGTTCAGGCGGCCACGGACATCACCTGGATGATAAGGAAGGAAGAAGGCTGCTATTCGGTAACGATTGGCTGAGGGTAAGAGCATCGAGCCCAAACTCAGGGAGAAGTTTTGGGCGGTTTCGGGGTGATGTTGGTGCCATTTCCCCGTAATTCCCCCATCGAAGCAGGTTGCGCGTACGGTCTTTATCGCATCGAAACACGCATTTTCCCTGATTAACAGCTGCTTTTGAACTAATTAGATACAGTGCTGCCCTTCGGATTGTATATCCGAAGGGCAACATCTTTCGGACTGAAGGTCGTAAGTTTTTACGCCCGATGAGCGCGTCTTTCCGCTTCCAGATGATTCAGTTGTTTTGGTAGTCAAATTTCAATTTGTCGACCTGTTGCACGAAGGCCGCGAACTCCTGCTGGAGAGCAAGTGGAGGTAGTGCGACAACCAAGTTTTTAAGGATGAAAATCTTTAGCTCTGCAAACGTTGTCCCAGAAGCAAAGGATTCAAAATCTGCGATAAAGCGATTTCTCATTGCATATTGCAAATACGTACTGTCGAAGACGGACCTATCCGGTCTTACCCACAGCACACGACCGTCTTTGAAATAGAACGGGGCATCGGTATCGACGAGCCATATCTGACCATCTGGGCAGATAGAGGGCATCAACAAGTCGCCAATTTCGGGCTTACCAGTATGACCAACCAGTTCCTCATAATGCTGCTGAGTGATAAACAACTCTGGGTTGATACTGTTTCCGAAAGCCAATGCTCCGACCTCGGTGCCACGATAAAACGGAATGCCTTCCTCAACTAATTCATCTTTGAATACCCGTTTACTGGATCCAACGAATGCCGTGTCACCGAGCTTGACAGTCGGAAGCTCCGATGAATTCGTCTTCTGATCTCCGAACATCTCGACAAACCGGGATTTGAACTCAGCCGATATATTTTCGATGCGATCTCTTGACGTTCTCTTGGTCTACCATGGCATAGCAAAGCGTCGTGTCAATCTTGCTATGACCTAACAGCACTTGCACCTGTTCGATGGGCATGCCCTTATCTATTGCTTTAGTGGCGAGCGTCCTCCTGAACTTATGCGGATAGACCCTTGGCATGTCTAGCAGTTTCCCAAGCTTCCGCAGGCGCGTTTCGACGCCGCTGACTTCGAGCCGCGCATGCGGCCTGTTGAGTGACACGAACAGCGCTGGATCCTCGTCTTCGCGTGATTCCAAATAGGCTTGCAGATGGACCTTCGCCCGTGCATCGAAATACGCTTTGCGCTCTTTGCTGCCCTTGCCATGGACGATGCACTCACGCGCCTCAAGGTCGACATCTGCCCTGTTGAGCTTCACCAATTCGCCTACACGGATCCCGGCAGAGGCAAGGAGATCGACCATTGCCAAATCCCTTATCTCGTGGCAGTTGTCTCGCAGAATTTCTAGCATCTCATCGGAGTACACGGGCTTCACCGGCCTGGTCGCCCGAATCTTCTTTATCCGTTTGGCCGGGCTCTTGTAGATGTAGTCCTCTACCTCGAGCCACGCGAAGAAACTTGAGATAATCCTCCTGATGTTGTCGACGGTGACGTTACTGGCGCCGCTTTCATGCTGGTAATCCGACAGATAATCCCTTATGTCATCAGTTGTCACTGCGCCAATGCGCTTGCAGACTGTAGCCTGAAACTTCCTGAGAGTACTCGAATAGTATCCGAGTGAACGTTCTGAGCAGCCCTCCAGTCTCTTCGCCGAGAGAAAGGCATCAATCAGATTCTCGCCTCGCCTTTCTTCCTCAGGCAGCACATCTTTCGTCTCGCAAAGGCACGCCAAGAGCACCGCATGCAGGTGCCGGGCCTGCATGCCGTCGAGCACCGGAGCCATCAGCCGTTCTATCTCCACCATCTTCTCTTTCATTCCCGCTTCTCCTTTCTATCCGTACCCCAGAACAGGAAAGCGAGAATGGTCGGCAGCTGTTACGCGGCGGGCCTGAGAGCGTTCTCCTTTATTCCCTTGATGATTTTCACGAGCAGCATTTGACGCTTGCGGTCGAACAATCGGGCGAACGACTGCGGACGGTCGAAGGGCGGTTGCGCCAGGGCCTCCGGCTCCATGTAGCCGCATTTCTCGATATGGTCGATTACGCGGTGAACGAAAACTATCTGCTTGTCGTTGAGCCCTTCGTCGTTGATGAACGCCGCGAACGCCTGCATGACGGCCTCGTGGTCAAGCTTCACCGCCTGGCGCACCACCAGCCCGAACGGCATATCGCCGTAGGTGCGGGAGTAGTCGTCCGCCGTTCCCAGGTCGTGCGTGAAGATGCGCTCGAGCTCGTCGACGTCATTGGCCGTCAGTGGCTCATTGCGGTGAATCTTCTCGATAACCGGGTTCCCCTCGAAATCTGCCAGATAATGGTCGACCTTGAGCTTGTAATCCGCATAGTCCTCGTCGGGCATGACCGTTACACCGTAAGAGATCTCCGTGACGGGGTCCGTCAGGTTCGTGTAGATGATCTTGCGTTTGGATCCCACCAGGAACTTCACGATGCTGCGCAGCTCCATGCGGATCTCTTCCAAGGTCAGCGCCGAAATCCCATCGAAGAAGCCCTCGTCGGTCACGCGCTGGAGCACCGGCAGCTTCTCCTTCACCTGGGGTATCGTGATCATCTGCTGCAAGCCCACGGCTATGGTCACGAGCCTCTTCTGGTACGCGCCGATCTTCATGCCGTCGCAGAGCGAACACATGAAGCCGTACATCAGCACGTCGAAACGCAAGGCATCGACATCCTCCTCGTCGTTGTGCACGAGCGGCGCGATTTCGACCTGCAGCGTCCCTAGGTCAGTGTCGTTGATGAATACGTATGCCGCCTCCTGTTTGAACTTCTGCACGGCGGCGCGGTGAAGCCTCACGCTCACGAGTTCCTCATCGAGCGACACCACCTGGTAGTGGACCGTCGACACGAGCTCGTTCCGCCAATTCTGCCATTCATCGCCAGCGTACTCGGCAGTCTGGAAGTCTTTGATGAGCTGAACTTGCCGTCCGAAAACGGCTTCTGATAGCGATGCACCGACGCGCCCCTCCTTGATGTCGCCCCCCTGGCCGAAGAACTCGAAGTTGCGGCACCAGTCGAATATGAAGAAGCGGGCCTTGTCCGGGTAGGCGCCGCCCGGATGCTCTTCGTCGAGCGGGTCGACCACGTCGAGTCCGGGGCAGAGCCTCGTGCCGCGTCCGATCATCTGCCAGAACTTGATCTTCGAGCGGACCCTCTTGAAGAAGACGAGGTTCACGACTTCCGGCACGTCGACGCCCGTGTCCATCATGTCGACCGACACGACGATGCGGGGCTTGTCTTTGAGTTTGAACTCGTCGATGACGGTATGAGAATAGTCGTAACCGTGGACCACGTGCTTGATGTAGCCGCCCTTGGCGAGCTTGGGGTAGCGCTTGCCGAAGCGCTCGACGATGTACTCGGCGTGTCTGCGGTTGGCCGCGAACACGATGGTCTTGCCGAGAGTCTCGCCGCCGTCGACGTGGATTCCCTTCTCCATGAGCGTCTCGAGCACGCCGTCGACTGTCTGCTCGTTGAACAGCCATCTGTCGATGTCGGTCTCGGGGATGTAGTCGGGAACCGCTTCTCCCTCCTCGGCGTAATCCTCCTCGAGCCTCTCCTTGTCCTCATCCGAGAGGTCATCGTACCTGATGCCGTCGTCGAGGAAGCCCGTGTGGGTCTCGATTCCCAGGTAGGGCACGAGGACGTGATCCTGATAGACGGCGGTCTCGTACTCGTACACGTAGGTGGGTACACCGCGCTCCACCTCGAAGAAGTCGTACGTGTTGCGGTCGACCTCGTCTGCCGGCGTGGCCGTGAGGCCCACGAGGAGCGCGTCGAAGTACTCGAAGATGGCCTTGTACTTCTTGAAAATCGAGCGGTGCGCCTCGTCGACGATGATGAGGTCGAAGTGCGCCGGCGTGTACATGCGGTTGCCATCCTCGCCACGCACGGAGTCGATGGCGTTGAGGATGGTGGGGTACGTGGAGAAAACGATGCGCGCATCGCGCTCGTCCTTGCTCTTGCACAGGTTGCACAGCGTCTCGTTGGGGAGGTACTCCTGGTAGGCGTGCTTGGCCTGCGAGACCAGCGCCACGCGGTCAGCCAGGAACAGCACGTTCTTCACGTGGTTGCCCCGCATGAGCACGTCAGTCAGCCCAGCCGACACGCGCGTCTTGCCGGTGCCCGTCGCCATGACGAGCAGGCTCTTGCGGTGCCCCTGCTCGATGTTGGCGCACACGCGACGAATCGCCTCAATCTGGTAGTAGCGCCCGGATATCCCCTCGTCCACGCGGATGGTCGAGAGCGGCGGCTGCTTGCCGCGGCGATTGAGGATGGTGAAGAGCTCGGACTGGCTGAATACCCCGCTCACGCGCCTCATGGGCGCGGCTTCGTCGTCCAGGAAGTAGGTCTCGTAGCCGTTGCTCAGGAAGATAGGCGGCGCGTACCCGTACTCGGCCTTGAGACACTGCGCATACAAGCGCGCCTGCTGCACGCCCTTCTCGGGCGAGTACATGGTGCGCTTGGCCTCGAGTATGGCGAGGGGCTTGCCGTCCTTGCCAACGAGCAGGTAGTCGATGTAGCCCACGCCCGTGCTGTTGCCGGGCTCCACGGGCATGCCGTGCACCTCGCGCTCCTCTATGGCATCGTCGCCGATAGTCCAGCCGGCATACTCAAGATCCACGTCGATGAAGAGCTTACGCGTCTCGTACTCGGTTATCTCGTCAGGGTTGAACGTCCTCGTCCCTGCGTTCTGCTGGCGCGCAGCCGTCAGCTCGTCGCTCATGGCCGCGACCTGCTCCTCGAGCTTCCTGATTATCTCCTCGCGCTCCACGAGCAACGCCTCGCGGCCCTTGATTGCCTCGATTTGCCCGCGCGTAAGCGGCACGCCCGCAGGTGGGATCTTCCGCTCGTCGAAGGCGCGCTCGACGTAGTCGGGACCGTAGCAGTAGTCGACCCAGTCGACGAAGGCGAACAGCGCCCTCAGCGACAGGATGGCCTCCTGCGGCCTGACCGTCCGTTCGGTGTGCACCGATAGGTTGCCGAGCCTGTTGATGGCCAACGTCCCCCTCCAGACGCGCTCGTCGACGCATCCCTTGAACGAGTCTTCATGCAGGAGCGAAGCCAAATTGTCCTTGTACGGCATGCTAATCGAGTTGTCCGCGGCGTACACCCACTTCACCGCGAGCTCGAGCGCCTTGCGGCACCCGACCGCACACATTGCCGGTGAGGTCGCAAAAATCTTCTCTGCCTCGATGCAGGCGTCTGCGAACAGGTCGTAGTAGCCGTCGTCTCGTTTCAAGAAATCGAAGTTCATGGGCGCTCCTAGCTCCCGAAGTATTCCTGCGCGAGGCTGTCATAAAGCAGCTGTAACTTCTCTATAGCCTGCTGTGTTTCAAATTTCAATTTGTCGACCTGCTGCACAAAGGCAGCAAACTCTTGCTGGAGAGCGATTGGGGGCATCGGCATAGCCACCCCAGACAAAATCTTCTGGCTCAGGTTCTGAATGTTTGCCCCCCGCCCAGTCATGGCCTTACGCATCGAATCTGATTTCAAACATCCAAGCAAGTAGTCAAGCAGAAGCCCATCGCTTTCGTTCCTGAAACGGATGCAGAAGCCACTGAACGTCACTTCCTCATCGCCAGGAAATACTGCGAGGCATCGGCCGACTAGCTGCTTGTTTCCATTAGACCTGACAAACACAATGTCGCCGTCTCGAAGCATTTGGCTTTCATTCGGCTTTCCGTTTAGCGACACAATCGAAATCAGATCCATATCGCTAATCTGATAGCGGTCTTTGAAGTCACCAACGCCGAGACAGCGAATCTCCGTTCCCGAATCAACGGACTTGAAGTTCACACCATTCTTCAGCTCGCCAAGCTCGCCTAATGGTTTTGCATCCCAGCCAAACGGGTTTTCGATCGGGTCTCCGAACATCTCGATAAACCGGGATTTGACCAGTTCATCGAGTCGTTCAAGCAAAGTATTTAGCCCATTTCGCTCAGAATCAATCGCTCTGATTGCTGCCGCAACATCATCTTGCTCCACCCGCGGTGGAACGGTTAATTCAAGGTCAACAAAGGCCTTCATTTGCAGATTCTGCAACCCCGTTGTCTTGCGCGTATATGGTGCAAAAGCGCCCCTTTCTCGCAACCAGCGTAATTGATGAAACATGAAAAAAGAGTTCACAGAATCGGCATCGAAGCGCAGTACATGATTGAAGTTGCTGCACAAAGCCTCATCATCACTGTCGTAATACGCCATGATGCCCACGGGCCGATTGGGGGTTCCGCCTGATTTCTCCAGGACAATATCACCACGTCGCATCCGTTTTGCTTGTACCTTCTTTTCGGAAATGCATCGATACGCAGGCGAGCTGTAATCGAAGCTCCCATCTTCATTGAAATTCGCAGTTCTTAAAACGGGCGTTAGAACTTCACCAGTCTCGGTACCCCATTCGCCAGAAAAGGAATCGACAAGAAGTCTCTTCATGCTGCAGATGCTCATGCTGCCACCTCCCAGTTAAACCGGGATTTGACCAGTTCATCGAGTCGTTCAAGCAAAGTATTTAGCCCATTTCGCTCAGAATCAATCGCTCTGATTGCTGCCGCAAC
>CADAKR010000043.1 GCA_902788545.1 uncultured Coriobacteriaceae bacterium | reverse complement strand
TGTTCGACTGCGGCATGAGCTTCGCCTGGTCCGCCTACGACGCGGCCGAGCAGGCCACGGCCGGACGGCACGTCCATGATGCGACCAGTGGTGTGAACCTGGTCATTTTCTCTAATTGCAGTGACGTCGCCGAGGAGAACGGCGCCGATTTCATCTTCCTCGAGGTTCTGGACGAGGCCGTAAACGGTCTTTCCACCCTCGCCGATGAATTCCAGCAGCTCGCCGGCCATGGCGCTCTTCAAGCCGTCGACGCGCGCAATGCCGTCGCCGACCTGGATGACCGTGCCGACTTCCCGCGAGTCAACGCCCATCTCGAGTCCTTCGAGTTGCTTGCGCAGCGCCTCGTCGATGGACTGTGCGGTAATCTCAGTCACTAGCATTCACCTCCCTATCTTTACTGTTTGAGCGCTTCGCGGGTCTTTTCGACCTGCGTGAGCAGGCTGGCATCCAACCGCTCGTCTTTCGTGCTCAGGACTATGCCGCCGAGCAGGGACTTGTCGACGCGCTCGATGAGCACGGCCTTCTTGCCCAGTTCGGTTTCGGCCTTCTTCTTGATCAAATCGCGCAGGTGATCGTCGAGCTCGACGGCCGTCGCCACATCAATGATGATGAGGTTCAGCTCGTCGGCGATGCGATCCTCGAGCTGCTCGGCGACACGGGGCAACAAATCCGTTTCCCCACGTTCGGCCATGACGGCCACCGTGTTCACCAGCACGGGCTCGACATCGGCGAAGACGCCGCGGACGATTTGCGCCTTCTGCTCGGGCGTGTAGCCCGGGTCCTTCAACGCGCCATCGAGGTCGGCGTTGCCGCGGATGGCTTTGACCATCTGCTTTGCCTGGTCGCAGACGCTCAGCACGTATTCGGCGTCACCCTCGTTCTTGGCTGCCGTAAACAGCAGCTCGGTGTACGTGGCGATTTGCTCTTTTACGATAAGGCGATTAGTTGGCATGGAAACTGCCCGCCTCGTTCAGGTAGCGCTCGATGATCTGACGGTGCTCGTCATCGCTCAGGTCGTTTGCGACGAGGCGCGACGCGACGTCGACCGAAAGGTCGGCGACGGACGTGCGCAGCTCGTTCATGGCGGCCTGCTTCTCGGCTTCGATGGCGGCCTTTGCCTTCTCGATCATCGAGGCGGCTTCTTCCTGCGCCTGCTTGGTGATGTCCGCGCGGACAGCCTCGCCTGTCTCCTTGGCCTCGGCGATGATTTGCGCCGACTGGGACTTCGCATCGGCCAGCTGCGTCTTGTATTCCTCCAGAGTGCGCTCGGCTTCGATGCGCGCCTCTTCGGATTTCTGCAGGGCCTCGGCGATCGTCCTCTCGCGCTTTTCGAGCATGCCCTCGAACATGGGCCAGCCGAACTTCGCGAGGATGATGACCAGGATGATGAAGGCGATGAGCATCGGGATGGTCTCGTTCAGGTCAGGCATGATGACCGAGACGCCCTCCTTTTGCTGCATGTCCGCAAACGCGAGCGCAGGGAAAGCAAGGGAGGCGCTGACTGCTGTGCCGGTGACGGCCAGCCAGGCCTTTGCTTTGTTTGCTCTCATGTTCACTGGGTAACCTCCTTGTGCCTTAACGGATTGTGTTTCCGATAAGGTCGTTTAGACGATGAACACAAGGACGAAGCCCAGCAGGGCCAGCGCCTCGGCCAGGGCGGCACCAATGATGAAGTTGGTGAACAGACGGCCGGCGAGTTCGGGCTGGCGAGCGGTACCGACGCAAGCGCCGTAGCAGGCGATGCCGATGCCGATGCCGGGGCCGATGGCGCCAAGGCCGTAGCCGACGAGCTTCAATGCTGCGAGTACGATGGTAGTTTCCACGATTTCCTCCTTTTGCCGTCCCCTCGCATATCCGCTCGGAGACACCGGTTTTACTATGTTCCATCGGCCGTGGAATTCAACCGACGCAACCAAAGGTCAGGCGCCGTTTTGACGGGTGGGCGCAAACCCGTTCGCTTAGTGCGACGACGTGGCCAAACTGATGTAAACCGCCGTCAGGATGGTGAACACGTACGCTTGCAGGAACGCGACCAGCGTCTCGAGCGCGTACATGAAGATCTCGAAGAGCAGCCACACGATGGACAGCCCGCCGAACGCGACGGTTGCACCGTTGATCGTGGCTGTCAAAAACGACGTGGCGAACAGCGCGAACACGCCGAGCGCCATGTGGCCGGCGAACATGTTGCCGTAAAGTCGGACGGCCAGCGTCAGCACGCGGATGACGAGCGAGACGAACTCGAACACCCAAATGACCGGCACCATGGGCAAGGGCAGGCCCGACGGGGCGATGGACTTGATGTAGCCCCAGCCGCCGTGCGCCTTCACACCCCAGTAATTGAAGTAGACGAACGCGACGATCGACAGCGCCCAGTTGATCTGCAGCGAGCCCGTTGCCGCCTTCGCACCGGGAATGAGACCGATGAAGTTCGAGATGAGGATGAAGAAGAACAGCGTGGCCAGAAGCGGGATGTGCTTCTTGTAGCCATGGCCGATCGTGCCCTCGCCGATGGAGTTGCGCACCATCTGGTAACCGTATTCGACCATGTTCACGAACTTGCTGTTCGGCACGAGCGTGAGCTTCCTGCCAACGCCGAAGACGACGGCCAGCACGACGATGAACACCAGAATGGCATAGGCCATGTACTGCGTGATGCCGAAGCCGGTGTTGCCGAATTCGATGAGGAATGCGGAGTCGAACGATGCTTGAAGATGCGGAACTTCCTCGTTGAGCATCTCGATAGGGTTGGTACCTTCCACAGCTTTCCCTTTTCTCTTTCGTTTTGCCTAGCGTTTGTTCTTGGATATGCCAAAGGCGACTGCGGCGACAATGAGACCGCCGGCCGCGCCGAGCGCGAAAGGAACCGCGAAATCGCGGAACAGCTTCACGTAAACGACGATGGCAACGACGAGGATGACAAGTGAGATCAGAACCCCCAGCATGAGGGCACCGGCATGGCCGAGATTGCTCGTTGGACCAGCGCTGCGAGCTTTATTCATCCCGAAGATGAGTGGCGCAAAACTCGCTATCCCCACGATGACGCCAATCACAACCGCTACGACGATCATACCCTGCTATCATCCACTCCTACGCACGCGTGCGTCATGACAAACCTAAGTCATGATAACGGACGAGCAGTTTTTTTCCCGATGCCTTGAGGAAAATGACAGATATTGCCGACGAGCGGCAACGAGCACCGACGGGTCGACCGACCCCTCCCCAAATCCAGCCGTTCATCGGGGAGGACGCCGCCCGTCTGCTACTCGGATTCGAACACGCGGTACGGGATGCCGGCTTCGTCGAGCATGCCCAGCGACAGCTCGTCTGGATATGGGTTCGAGTAAATGATCTCGGAGATGCCGGCGTTGATGCACATCTTCGCGCAGGTGATGCACGGCTGCGTGGTGATGTAGATCTTCGCGCCGTCGATGTCGATGCCGTATTTCGCCGCCTGGATGATGGCGTTCTGCTCGGCGTGGAGGCCGCGGCAGATCTCCTGGCGCTCGCCCGAGGGCACGCCCAGCTTCTCGCGCAGGCATCCGACCTCACCGCAGTGAGCCATGCCCTTCGGCACGCCGTTGTAGCCCGTGGCCAAGATGCGGTTTTCCTTCACGATGACCGCGCCGACCGCGCGGCGCACGCACGTGGTGCGCGTGGAAACCTCTTTCGCCAGCTTGGCGAAGTATTCATCCCAAGAAGGGCGCGTGTCTGCCATGTGCCGGTCCTCCTTTCGAATGCAACGGTGGGCTTTATGCCCCTTCGTCGCGATTAGTACTCCAGCTCCGGGTAGAGCGGGTGGGCGTCGATGATCTTCTGGATGCGGGCCTTGATGGCGGCGAGCGCCGTGGGGTCGTTCGCGTTGAAGACGGCCTCGGAAATGGAAAGGCCCACGGTGCGGAACTCCTCGTTGGTCAGGCCGCGCGTGGTGGCAGCAGCCGAGCCGACGCGGATGCCGCTCGTGATGAACGGGCTGCGCTGCTCGTTGGGAATGGTGTTCTTGTTCACGGTGAGGCCGACCGTCTCCAGCATGACCTCGGTGTCGCGCCCGGTGGCATCGGCCGGCGTCAGGTCGACGAGGCACAGGTGGTTGTCGGTGCCGCCCGACACGAGCTTCAGGCCGCCTTCGGCGATGGCATCTGCCATGGTTGCGCAGTTGGCGACGAGCGCATCGATGTATTCTACGTAGTCGCGTCCGAGCGCCTCGCCCAGCGCCACGGCCTTGCCGGCGATGACGTGCATGAGCGGGCCGCCCTGGCTGCCGGGGAACACGGCGCTGTCGATCTTCTTCGCCAGCTCCTCGCTGTTGGTCATGATCATGCCACCGCGCGGGCCGCGCAAGGTTTTGTGCGTGGTGGTGGTGACGATGTCGGCATGCGGGATGGGGCTGGGATGAGCGCCCGTGGCCACGAGGCCGGCGATGTGCGCCATGTCGACGATCAGGTAGGCACCGACCTCATGCGCGATTTCGGCGAAACGCGCGAAATCGATCGTGCGCGGATACGCCGACGCGCCCGCCATGATGGCCTGCGGGCGGCATTCCTTGGCTTGCGCCAACACCGCGTCGTAGTCAATGCGGCCGTCCTCGTTCACGCCATAAGCTTCAACGTGATACAGCTTACCCGAGAAGTTGGCGGTCGAACCGTGCGTCAGGTGGCCGCCGTTGTCGAGCTTCATGCCCAAGATCGTGTCGCCCGGCTTGATGATGGCCGCATACGCTGCATAGTTGGCCTGCGCGCCCGAATGCGGCTGCACGTTGGCAAACCCCACGTTGAACAGCTTCTTGGCGCGGTCGATGGCAATTTGCTCGATTATGTCGACCTTCTCGCAGCCGCCGTAGAAGCGGTGGCCCGGGTAACCTTCGGCATACTTGTTCGTGAGCACCGAGCCCATGGCCTCCATGACGGCGGGGCTGACGATGTTCTCGGATGCGATCAGCTCGATGGTGTTGCGCTCGCGCGTCAGCTCGGCGCGCAAAACGTCGGCGACCTCGGGATCTTGCTGGACGACATGCGGGATGGGGTTGAACGACATGTTTTTCCTTCCTTGCTGCTTATTGGACTAGTCCGGGGAGGGGTGGGCTTCGCCCGATCGCTCGGGGCGAAATTCGCTCGAGCCAAGGTCTCTCAACGAATTTCGCTTAACCTCGCTTATCGGGCGAAGCCCACCTTTCCCCTTTATCTCCTTTATTGCTCCAATGCCATGATCTTTTCCACACGGCCGGTGTGGCGACCGCCTGCGAATTCCGTTTCGAGGAAAGTCTTCACGATGGCGCGGTTCGTCGCATCGTCGACGAATCGGCCCGAAACCGTGACGATGTTCGCGTCGTTGTGCTCGCGCGCGAGGGCGGCGAACTCGGGGCTCGTGACGTTGGCGGCGCGGATGCCGTGAACCTTGTTGGCAGCCACCGCCATGCCGATGCCGGTGCCGCACACGAGCACGCCGCGGTCAACCTTGCCATCGGCCACGTCATGCGCCACAAGCTTGGCGAAATCGGGGTAGTCGACGCGATCGTCGTTTGCCGGACCGAGATCTGCAACCTCGTGACCGAGTTCTTTCAGGTAGCCGACGAGCAGCTGCTTCTCCTCGAAGCCCGCGTGGTCGCTTGCGATGGCGATTCTCATGAAACCCTCCGTCTTGATTCGATACCTGCCCATAGTAAAACGCCGCCCCGTTGATTCGAGGCGGCGTTGCCGTATTCACGAACTTGCCATGCAGACAACCCTCCCGCTGGGGTGGGCGATGCTTAATGCGTTGACTTCGTGCGGTTGACGGCTTCCATCCAGCCGGCGAGGCGGGCGGCCAAGCGCTCGTTGTTCTCGTCGGGAAGGTACATGGTGTCGCTGGAGCGGAGGGCGCGCAAGTCGTCGAGCGAGGACCAGAAGCCGGTGGCAAGGCCGGCCAGGTAGGCTGCGCCGAGCGCGGTGGTCTCGACGTTTTCCGGGCGCCGCAACGGTTTGCCCAAGATGTCGCTCTGGAACTGCATGAGGAAGTTGTTTGCCGAGGCGCCGCCGTCGACGTTGAGCACCTTAAGCGGAAGGCCCGCATCGGCTTCTATGGCTTTGACCAGGTCGTATACCTGGTAGGCCAACGCCTCGAGCGCCGCGCGGACGATGTGCGCCGTCGTTGTGCCGCGCGTCAGGCCGTAAATCGCACCGCGGGCATCCGAATCCCAATATGGCGCGCCGAGGCCGGTGAATGCAGGCACGATGTAAACGCCGTCGCAGCTGTCGACGCTTTGGGCGATCGCCTCGGTTTCGGCGGCGTTCTGGATAAGCCCCAACCCATCGCGGATCCATTGGATGAGGGCGCCGCCCATGAAGACGCTGCCCTCGACGGCGTATTCGGGACCGCCGCCAGGGGGACTTGCCGCAACGGTGGTAACGAGCCCGGTCTTGCAAAGCGGCGCCGTATCTCCCGTGTTTATCAGCAAGAAGCAGCCCGTGCCATAGGTGTTCTTCGCCTGGCCGGGCTCGAAGCAGCATTGGCCGAACAGGGCGCTTTGCTGGTCGCCCGCCACGCCGCGGATGGGAATGCCGTCCACGATGCCATCGCGTGCCGTTTTGCCAAAATCGCCCGACGACGGACGGACTTCGGGCAGCATGCTCATCGGGACGTCGAACAGGTTGCACAGCCATTCGTCCCACTGCATCGTGTGGATATCGAACAGCATGGTGCGGCTGGCGTTCGTCGGATCGGTCGCGTGCACCGCTCCATCCGTCAACGCCCAGATGAGCCACGTGTCGATGGTGCCGAACGCCAACTTGCCGGCCTCGGCCAGTTCACGCGCGCCCTCCACGTTGTCGAGGATCCACTTGATCTTGCTCGCCGAGAAATACGCGTCGGGAACGAGGCCCGTCTTGGCCGTAATCGTTTGCGCGATGTCGGGGTCGCTGCACAGGGCGTCCACGATGCTGGCTGTACGGCGACACTGCCACACGATGGCGTTCGCCACAGGCTCGCCCGTTTCGCGGTTCCACACGACGGTGGTCTCGCGCTGGTTCGTGATGCCGATGGAATCGATTTCAGACGCTTCGACATTGTTTGCGACGAGCACCTCGGTCATGGTGCCAAGCTGGGCCGACAGGATTTCCTTCGGGTCGTGCTCGACCCAACCGGGATGCGGATAGTGCTGCTCGAATTCGCGCTGGGCCACGCCGGCGATTTTGCCCTCGCGGTCGATGAGGACGCTGCGGGCGGAGGTCGTGCCTTCGTCAAGCGCGATGACGTACTTCTTCATGGCGTGCTCCTCTCGATGCGGCAGCGGGGCCCAACCCCGTTGTCACATTACTCGACGTGTTCCTCGATCCAGGTGGCAATGTCGTCGTAGACTTGCTCTTTGCCCTTCTCGTTGTGGATCTCGTGGCGCATGCCCGAATAGATCTTGCAGTCGACCGTCTGAACGCCGGCGCCGCGCAGCAGCTCAGCCGCGGCCTTCACGCCCTCGCCCATGTCGCCGACCGGGTCGCCGTCGCCGGCAACGAGGAAAATGGGCAGGTCCTTGGGCACCCTCTCGGCGCATTCGGGCGTGACCACCTCGGCCGTCAGGTCGAGCAGCGTGGCGTAACCGCCCACGGTGAACATGAATCCGCACTTGTCGTCGGCGATGTAGGCGTCAACGACCTCCGGGTCGGTCGACAGCCAATCGAGCGGGGTGCGTGCGTTCTCGATTTTCTTGCTGTACGCGCCGGCGCCCATGTTGTCGATGAGCTTCGAACGGTAGCGCTCGCCTTTGATCGAGGCGATGAAACGCGCGAGCGAGTTGCCCATCTTCGAGAGGTTGGCCGGCACGTTTCCCGTGCCCGACAGCACGCAGGCGTCGAGCTGATCGCCATAGCGGGCGATGTAGGAGCGGGCGATGAAGCTTCCCATGGAATGGCCGTACAGCACATAGGGAACGCCGGGGAACACGCGCGCAACCATGCTGTGCAGCGTATGGACGTCGCCCACGACCACGTTCTTGCCGCCTTTCAGCGGCATGTGGCCGTAGTCTTCGGGGCCGTTCGCAGAATCGCCGTGGCCCACATGGTCCTCGGCGCACACCACGAACCCCCGCCCAACCAGGTAACGGGCAAAATCGTCATAGCGGTCGATGTACTCGGCCATGCCGTGGACGATTTGGATGACGGCTTTCGGGTCTTCGGTGCCCGGCTCGTCGGGACTGCCGAACTTCGTGCTGGTCCAGAGCTTCGCGTTGATGGTCGTCCTCTTCGTGTGCGAGACGAATTCAATCGGCACGGTGAACACGGTGTCTTCCACGAGCTCTCCTTTACGAACGATGACCGGGTTGTCCTGCGAGCAGTCGAGCACGGTGGAAGCGGTGCCACTCGCCTGCCGGTCGTCCTCGATGACGGCGTCGACGCGCTTGACGAGTTCGGGGTCGAGGTCTTTCGCCGCGCAGGGCGCTTCGCCGCCCGACACGTTCGCCGACGAGGCGGCGATGGGGCCGACCACGCGGATGAGGC
>CADAKR010000042.1 GCA_902788545.1 uncultured Coriobacteriaceae bacterium | reverse complement strand
CTCAAAAAGGGCGATATGATCGCCGACGGCGCATCCACCAAGAACGGCGAGATCGCGCTGGTCATCAACACGGTCGAGGAGCGCCGCAACGCGATTGCGGATTCCCGGACGATCCGCATCCAGTCCCTGGCCAATCGCGTCACGTTCTTCACCACCATCGCCGGGGCGCGCATCGGCGAGACGTGCACCATCAAAGCGCGCGTGCACGAAGTGAAGGTGAAGCGTCCCAAGCCGCGTGTGGTGCTGGCCGAGGTTACGATCGTCGACGAGACGGGCGTGCTCATCATCACGGCGTTCAGCCAGCCATGGCTCGGCGACCAGCTGAAACCGGGCACGGCGGCGGCTGTTTCGGGCGAAGTCGCGTTCAATTACGGCTACAAGCGCATGACGAACCCCTATATCGAGCAGCTCGAGGGCTCAGGCGAGGATTTCCACGGCATGATCGTGCCCGTCCATCCGCTGACCGCCGCCATCAAGGCGGGGATGATGCGGCGTCTCGTGGGCAATGCGCTCGACGAGGTGGCGGGCGTTATCGATCCGCTTCCGCTGGCGCTGCGCGCGAAGTACCGCCTCATGAGCCGGGGCAGCGCGTTTTCCTGCATTCATTTCCCGCATACGATGGACGAGCAGCGCGAGGCACGCCGCCGGCTTGCCTACGAGGAAGTGCTGCTCTTGCAGCTCGTCCTCATGCAAGAGGGTGCGAAACGCAGCGCCGGCCTTTCTGCGACGGCCCACGTCATCGACGGCCCGTGCGTGAAAGCGCTCGGAGAAGCCGTGCCTTTCGATCTGACGGGCGAACAAGCGCAGGCGCGCGACGACATCCTCTCGCGCATGGCGGCGCCGCGGGCGCTCAACCATATGCTGCTCGGCGACGTGGGAACGGGAAAGACCATCGTGGCTGCCTTCGCATGCGCCGCTGCAGCTGACACGGGTGCGCAGGCCCTGTTCATGGCGCCGACCGAGATCCTGGCGCGCCAGCATGCGGCGAGTTTGGGCCCGCTGTTCGACAAAGCGGGCATGACCTGGGATATCCTGACCGGCGCAACCACGCCAGAGGAGCGCGCGGGCATCTTGAAACGCGCAGCAGCAGGAGAGGTGAGCGTGCTGTTCGGCACACATGCGCTGCTCGAAGGCGATGTGGTGATGGGCAATTGCACGTTGGCCATCATCGACGAGCAGCAACGCTTCGGCGTCGACCAACGGGCGGCGCTGCTTGCGAAGGGCTCGTGTCCCGATGCGCTGTTCCTGACAGCGACGCCCATCCCGCGCACGTTGGCGTTGGCCCTGTTCGGCAATTTGTCGCTTTCTTACATCAAGGAGCGTCCCCGTTCCAGCGCGCCGCGCAAGACGTGCGTGCACACATTGTCCGGCCGCGGCCTGGCCTACGATGCGGCGAACGCGGCCCTTTCCCGCGGCGAACAGGTCTATGTCGTCTGCCCGCTCGTGGGGGAGAAGGCGCCCGAACCGGAGGACGCCAAGAAATCCGGCCGCGCCGACGGGGAAGAAGCTTACGAGTTCGAGCGCATTGCGATCGAGGACGAGCGCGACATGACGGGCGCCAACGCCTCGGCAGCCGAAGCCGAAGCCGCGTTCCTGCAATCGAAAGTGTTCGTCGACTACGAGGTCGGCCTCGTGCACGGCAAGTTGCCGGCTTCCGAGAAGCAGCAGGTCATGGATCGGTTCCGCGCGGGCGAGATCGGCGTACTCGTGGCCACGACCGTCATCGAGGTGGGCGTTGACGTTCCCAACGCCACGGTCATGATCGTGGAAGACGCCGATCGTTTCGGTCTATCGCAGCTTCATCAGCTGCGTGGGCGCGTCGGGCGCGGCGAGGCGCCAGGCGAGGTGCACCTGGTTTCAGGCACGAAGAGCGAGAAAGCGCTCGAGCGCCTGGCGGCGATGGAGCACACCGAAGACGGCTTCGAGCTGGCGTCGTACGACTTGTCGCTGCGCCGCGAGGGCGACATCTTGGGCAACCGCCAGCATGGCGCGTCGCTACTGAAGCTCGTGAACGTCGTGCGCGATGGCGGGCTCATCGAGGCGGCGCATGCCGATGCCGAGGCCATCTTGGAAGAGGATCCAAACCTGGAGTCGGCCCAGTACAAAGCGCTTGCGCGAGAGGCCCGCGTGATGTACAAACATGCCGAAGACGTTTCGGGAGGATAGGGCAGGATGCGCATAGTTGCGGGCACATTGCGGGGACGCGCGATCGCGGCGCCTGACGGCGAGGGCACGCGCCCGACGATCGATCGCGTGCGCGAAGCGCTGTTCAGCTCGCTATACAGCCTGCGCGGCGGATTCGAAGGCGCCATCGTGCTCGACGCGTTCGCCGGATCGGGCGCGCTTGGCATCGAGGCGCTGTCGCGCGGGGCGAAAAGTGCCGTGTTCTACGAGCGCGACGCCAAGGCTGCAAAGGTGACGCATGCGAACGTGAAGGCGTGCGGGCTTGGCGCGTCGCAGGCGACCATCGTGCAGCGCGATATCATGAAAGCGCCGCCAACAGGTCAGGTTGCGCCTTTCGATTTGGTGTTTCTCGATCCGCCTTATGCTTACGACCCTGTAGAAGTGCTCGCGATGGTGTGCTCGCTTTCCGAAGCTGGTGCGCTGTCAGACGATGCCATCATCGTGTACGAGCATGCCATCAACACGAAAGCGGAAGTCGCGCAAGCTGCCGAGCAGGCGGGCTTCGAAACCATCGCAAGCAAGAAGTACGGCAAGACCGGTGTCACGACCTTAAGGAAGCCATCATGAAACGAGCAGTCACCCCGGGCACATTCGACCCCATCACGTTCGGCCACCTCGACATCATCACGCGCGCCGCGCAGCTCGTCGACGAAATCGTCGTGGCCGTGGCGGCATCGCCGGGCAAAAAACCGCTGTTCAGCCTCGAAGAGCGCACCGCTCTCGCACGCGAGGCGACCAAGCACCTCAAAAACGTGCGCGTCGAGCCCTTCGACGGCCTGCTCGTCGATTTCGCACGCGAACAGCAGGCCCAGGTGCTCGTGAAGGGCCTGCGCGCCATCACTGACTTCGAATACGAGTTCCAGATGGCCGCACTCAACTACCAGCTGGCCAACGAGCTCGAAACCGTCTTCATCATGTCGCCGCCGCAGTACATGTACCTTTCGTCGTCGATCGTGCGCGAGCTCGCCAGCCTGCGCAGCCCCGTAGACCAGTTCGTGCCCCCTCTCGTGGCCGACGCCCTTGCTCGCAAGTTCGTCGAGTAATGTGACGTAGAACGACGTTCAAAATCACATTTCGAACGAGAACGCTTTGCCCGCAGCCAAGCGTTTGGCTGCGGGCAAAGCGTTTGGCGTGAAGCACGCCCATTCGCCTTTGCGTGCTTTCGCATAGGACAGCTGGGTAGTAAAGTAGTGCCATCACCCATTTCGAGGGAAGGTGGCAAGGTGGAAAACCCGAAAGTCAAGCGCGTTCTCATATCCGTTACCGACAAGACCGGCGTCGTCGAGTTCGCCAAGGCGTTGTCGGAGGAATTCGGCGCGCAAATCATATCGACCGGCGGCACGGCTCGCGTCATCGCCGAGGCGGGTGTTCCCGTCACGCCGATCGACGATGTCACGAAGTTCCCCGAGATGATGGATGGCCGCGTGAAGACGCTGCATCCGCTCGTCCATGGCGGCCTTCTGGCCAAGCGTGACAACGAATCCCACATGGCTCAGGCGGCCGAACACGGCATCGAGATGATCGACATGGTCGTCGTGAACCTGTATGCCTTCGAGAAGACGGTCGCGGGTGGCGCCGACTTCGACACCTGCATCGAGAACATCGACATCGGCGGGCCCTCGATGCTGCGCTCCGCAGCCAAGAACCACGCCTCGGTTGCCGTCGTCACCGATCCGTCCACCTACAACGACATCCTCGCCGAGATGCGTGCCAACGACGGCGCCACCACGCTGGCCACGCGCCGCGCGCTGGCGCTGGACGTCTTCCGCACCACGGGCGCCTACGACACCGCCATCTCCGCCTGGCTCGCCGACCAGCTCGATGCCGGCAAGTTCCCCGAGAAGATGAACATCTGCCTCACGAAGCAGCAGGACTTGCGCTATGGCGAAAACCCGCATCAGGCGGCTGCGTTCTACCGCCGCTCCACCGCCACCGAGCACTCGCTCGTCAACGCGAAGCAGCTGGGCGGCAAGCCGCTTTCCTACAACAACCTGCTCGACACCGATGCGTGCTGGGCGATTGTGCGCGAGTTCGACAAGCCCGGCGTCGTCATCCTGAAGCACCAGAACCCGTGCGGGTCTGCCGAGGGCGCCACGATCGCCGAGGCCTTCGACCGCGCGTTCGCCTGCGACACGAAGAGCGCGTTCGGCGGCATCATCGCGGCTAACCGCACCGTCACGACCGAGATGGTCGAGCACATCAACGACGCGAAGCTGTTCGTCGAGGTGCTGATCGCCCCTGATTTCGAGGAGGGCGCGCTTGCGCTGCTGAAGGAAAAGCCCAACCTGCGCGTGCTGGCCACCGGCGGCATCGACAAGCCGGGCGCCGAGCCCGAGTACCGCACGGTCGACGGCGGCGTGCTCGTGCAAGACGTCGATGTGGTCTCGGAAGACCCCGCCACGTTCACGGTGCCGACGAAGCGCCAGCCCACGCCCGCCGAGATGGACGATTTGCTGTTCGCGTGGAAGGTCGTGAAGGGCGTGAAGTCCAACGCCATCCTCGTGGCCAAGGACCACGCCGGCATCGGCATGGGGCCGGGTCAGCCCAACCGCGTCGACTCGTGCGATATCGCCTGCAAGCGCGCAGGTGAAGCCTGCAAGGGCGCCGTGGCGGCATCAGACGCGTTCTTCCCGTTCCGCGACAACGTCGACGTGCTGGCCAGCTATGGCATCACGGCCATCATCCAGCCGGGTGGCTCGATCCGCGACGAGGAATGCATCGAGGCATGCGACGAGCTCGGCATCGCCATGGTGTTCACGGGCCATCGCCACTTCAGGCATTAGTCGATTCCCCCGAACGCAATGTGACGCACACCGTCGGTGTACGTCACATTCCCAGCAGCGATGTGACGCACACCGTCGGTGTGCGTCACATTATGGGTGGCCTTGGGCGGGGTGAAGCTGGCGTTATTGCGCCAGCTGCAACAGCGTTTCGTAGTCGATTTTGCTCAGGGCCTCGGAGGGATTGTCCTGGTAATCGAGCAGCGGAATGAGGCTCGTGTAGGGCTGCGCCGACTCGGGAACCGCCAAGGTCGTGTCGATTCCGTAGGCGCTCACGCCGACCACGCTCGCATCGTCGTAGGTCGTGATGCCGACTGACGTGCCGTTCGCGTCGACTTTGTAGCTGCCGGTCTCGACGACGCCCGCGGGCTTTTCAACGGCCTCCCAATCCTGGATGGCGAGGTCGTCGATTCCCGCGTTCAGGATCTCGATGGGAATGCCGTATTCATCTGCGGCCTGCTGGGCGCGTGCGTGCAGCTCGCTATTGATGCGGTCCTTGATTCCCAGCTGGTCGATAGCCAGGTTCGTGGCCGCCACCTGCGCGCCGGAAAACGGATTCGCGTTCCCGAGGAAGCTGAATGCGGCGGTGCAGCCGCCCGTCAGAACGAGTGCGCTCGCGCCGATGGCGATTGCGATGAGCAGTATTGCGGTTATGACGACGTTTCTCATGGTTTTCGCCATGGGCAGCCTCCTTGCGGGTTGGCGAGCTTCTAGCCTACGCAACCAATGTGAACGCCCTGTGGTTATACGAACGTTCCAGACACAGAACATGAAAACTTCTCTTAAAACCCGTACGCATTTGTGCTAGTATGTCTCCCGCTGTCAAACAGCATCGGCGCGTGGCTCAGCTTGGTAGAGCGCTGCGTTCGGGACGCAGAGGTCGCTGGTTCAAATCCAGTCGCGCCGACCATTGCAGCTGAAAGGGATGCTTTCTTCGGAACACATCCCTTTTCTTATAGCTGGCCCGTGGGCCGGCTGCCTTGAAGGAGGCGACGCATGAAGATATTTGGCATGGGCGGCATCGAGCTCATCATCATCCTTGTGATCGTGCTCATCATCTTCGGTCCCAAGCAGCTGCCGAAGCTCGGCAAGATGTTCGGCAAGGGCGCCAAGAACCTGCGCGAGGGCATCGAGTCCGGCAAGGAGAAGATCGACCAGAAGTTCGACGAGGTCGAAACGGAGAAGGCCGAAGCTGCGGCTGAGAAAGCCGAGGCCGCTGCCGAGAAAGCTGAGGCTGCAACCGAGCAGGCGGCTCCTGAAGCCGCCGAGGTAGCGACGGCGCAAGAGGCAGCACCCGCCGCCGAGGAAACCGAAACCGCCACGCCAGCCGACAAGGCCGGCGAATAGAGAACTGTCCCCGACACCTGCAAGGAAAGGCATCATGGCTAACGACAACTTCATCCTCACGCCCGAAGGACGCGAGAAGCTGGAAGAAGAGCTCCATTACCTCGAAACCGAGAAGCGCGCCGAAATCGGCGAGCGCATCAAGGTGGCGCGCGAGTTCGGCGACATCTCCGAGAACTCGGAATACGACGACGCGAAGAACGAGCAGGGCATGGTCGAGGCGCGCATCGCCGAAATCGGCCGCATCCTGTCCGAGGCGACGGTCGTCACCGCGCCGAAGCGCTCGACGAAGGTGAACATCGGCAGCACCGTCACGGTCGACATGGGCGGCAAGGAGCGCGTGTTCTCGATCGTCGGCGCGGCTGAAAGCGATGTGGCCGAGGGCAAGATCTCGAACGAGTCGCCCGTCGGTGCGGCGCTGATCGGCCATAAGAAGGGCGACCATGTTGAGACGGTGGGTCCCACCGGTCGCAAGATCGAAATGGACATTCTGAAGATCGAGCGCTAGAAACGGCGCCGGCAGCACGAAATCGGAAAGCCCGGCGTCGCGTCGGGCTTTTCTTGGATAGGAGCAGGTATGGCAGACGAAAACCAGGTCCAGGAAATCGAAGACGATCCCATCGAGGTGCGCCGCGCCAAGCGCGAGGCCATCATCGAGGCGGGTGGCAATCCCTACGGCCACGCATTCGACTATTCGCATCATGCCGCCGATGTCGAGGCTGCTTACTCGCAGCTCGAAGACGGCGAGCAGACCGAGGATGCCGTGCAGATGTGCGGCCGCATCATGGCCAAGCGCGTGCAGGGCAAGGTCAGCTTCTTCACTATGCGCGACGCCACGGGCGAGATCCAGCTGTTCTGCCGCATCAACGTGCTGGGCGAGGACGCCTACGAGCAGCTGAAGGACCTCGACGTGGGCGACTGGATCGGCGTGTGGGGTACCGTCATGAAGACGCGTCGCGGCCAGCTGTCGGTGGCCGTCGAGCGTTACGAGTTGCTGTCGAAGAGCCTGCGCCCGCTGCCCGAGAAGTTCCACGGTCTGGCCGACAAGGAGATCCGCTATCGCCAGCGCTACGTCGACCTGATCGCGAACCCCGAGGTGCGCACCGTCTTCGAGAAGCGCTCGAAGATCGTGTCGGCCATCCGCCGCTACATGGAAGACGAGCTGGGCTACTACGAGGTGGAGACGCCCTTCCTGCAGTCGATCATGGGCGGCGCCAACGCCAAGCCGTTCGTCACGCACCTCAACGCGCTCGACCGCGATTACTACCTGCGCATCGCCACCGAGCTGCCGCTGAAGCGCCTGCTCGTGGGCGGGTTCGAGCGCGTGTACGAGCTTGGCCGCATCTTCCGCAACGAGGGCATGGACCAAACGCACAACCCCGAGTTCACCACGATGGAGGCGTACTGCGCGTTCTCCGACCTCGAGGGTATGATGCAGCTTGCCGAAGGCGTCATCCAAGCGGCCGCCATGGCCGCATGCGGCACGCTGCAGGTTCCCTACCAAGACCAGGTCATCAACCTGGAAGGTCCTTGGCCGCGCCGCACGATGATGGAGCTTGCTAGCGAGGGCGCCGGCGAGGACATCTCGTTCGAGCGCAGCCTGGACGATCTGCGCGCCATCGCCAAGCGCGTCGGCGTGGAGGTCGAGGAGCAATGGGGCAAGGGCAAGCTCATCTCGGAAATCTTCGAGGAGACGTGCGAAAGCAAGCTCATCCAGCCCATTTTCGTGACCGACCATCCGCTGGAAGTCTCCCCGCTGGCTAAGAAGAAGCCTGAAAACCCCGATGTCACGGACCGTTTCGAGCTCTACATCTGCGGTCACGAGTACGCCAACGCCTTCAACGAGCTGAACGACCCGGTCGACCAGGCCGAGCGTTTCCACGCCCAGGTTGCCGCCAAGGACTACGACGACGAGGCGATGGGCTACGACGCCGACTACATCCGCGCGCTGGAATACGGCATGCCGCCAGCCGGTGGCATCGGCATCGGCATCGACCGCCTGGTCATGCTGCTGACCGACAGCGATTCCATCCGCGACGTGCTGCTGTTCCCCCTGATGCGAGACGAAGCCTAACGAGTAAGTGGGTTTTCGGGGACAGGAGAGAAACCCATTTTCGCGAAAATGGGTTTCTCTCCTGTCCCCGAAAACCCACCGGGTGTGTGCACGTTAGCC
>CADAKR010000041.1 GCA_902788545.1 uncultured Coriobacteriaceae bacterium | reverse complement strand
CTGATGCCCTTGTCGTGTACTTCTCGCATACGGGCGAGAACTACGGCGTTGGCGTGATCGAGGAGGGCAACACGGCCATCATCGCCAAGATGATCGGCGAGAAGACGGGTGCCGACCTGTTCGAGATCGTTCCTTCCGAGGCGTATCCCGAGGCTTACAACGAGTGCTGCGACGTGGCGATGGCCGAGAAGAACCAGGACGCGCGCCCAACCTATCAAGGCGACATCGACCTGGCTTCCTACAAGACCGTTTACCTGGGCTATCCCATCTGGTGGGGCGAGCTTCCGATGTGCGTGTACACGTTCCTGGAGAACCACGATTGGGCGGGTAAGGAGATTCGCCCGTTCTGCACGCATGCGGGAAGTGGATTGGCCGGCACCGTCGAGTCGATTCAGAAGTCCTGTGCAGGCGCGAATGTAGGCACGGGTTTATCGATCGCAGGAACAACTGCGCAAAACTCTCGCGATGAGGCTCGTTCGGCGGTAGACGCCTGGATCGGGTAAAGAAACGGATGGGAGTCATGGAGACACGTTTCTTGCACGACATAGAGGTCTCAGCGGTCGGAATGGGCTGCATGGCCTTTTCCCATGGGTACGGCAAGATCCCGCCGGAAAGCTACAGCATCGAGGCGATTCGCGGTGCGTACGAGCACGGCTGCACGCTTTTTGACACGGCCGAGGTATACGGGCCAGACCTGAGTCCCCTGCACCTCGGGCACAACGAGCGCATTGTGGGCAAGGCGCTCGCGGGCGTGCGCGGCGAGGTGGCCATCGCGACGAAGATGATGCCGGGCGGTGGCCTTGGGCGCGATGTGTACCGCACGCTGCGCAAGCACCTGGAAGGGTCGCTTTCGCGCCTGCGGACCGATTATGTGGACCTCTACTACATCCACCGTTCGGGCGGGCTCGACATCGAGGAGGCGGCCGGCGCTATGGGCAGGCTCATCAGCGAGGGGCTCATCCGCGGATGGGGCCTCTCGCAGGTCGACGTCGACGTGGTCGATCGAGCTCAGCGGGTGATGCCGCTTTCCGCCATCCAGAATATCTATTCGATGGTCGAGCGCGACTCCGAGGACGCCGTCATTCCGTACTGCGTCGAGCATAACATCGGGTTCGTGCCGTTCTCGCCCATCGCGAGCGGGCTGCTGTCGGGCAAGATCACGACGAAGACCAAGTTCGAGCGCCGCGATGACGTGCGCAACTGGGTGCCGCAGCTGCGGCGCGAGAACATCGCGGGCAATCAGCCCATCATCGACCTTCTCGCACGGTACGCCGATTTGAAGGGCTGCACCAGCGCGCAGATATCGCTCGCTTGGATGCTGCACAAGTGGCAAAACGTCGTGCCCATTCCCGGATCCAAGAACAAAGAGCGCATCGTGGAAAACTTAGATGCCGCCTACGTCGAGCTTTCCGACGACGAGTTCGCCTCGCTCGAGGGAACCCTGAACGAGTGCACTGTTTACGGCCATCGTGGCCTGGGCGGATTCTAGGGGTCATGTCTTGGAAGAGATGAAAGGAAGGATAACAAGATGGACATCGATCGCAGGGACTTCGTGAAGGGGGCGGCCGTAGCCGGGGCGGCAGTCGCTCTGGCAGGCGTGGCCGGATGCGCGCCCGCAAGCCAGGGCTCGTCGCAGGGGACTGCAGGCAAATCGTCGGGATCGGCATCTCCGACCCCATCCGCATCGGCGCCTTCCGGCACGTCCGATGCAGCAACCGCTTCGCGAGTTAAAGCAGCGAACTCCGCTCCGGGAGGCTCGCCGGTCTACTACACCGACGACATCAGCGCCGCGGGCCTGCTCGCGGTCTATCGCGCGCTTGGCTTCTCGCCCTCGGGCAAGGTGGCTGTGAAGCTGCACATGGGCGAGGAGGGTAACACCAACTACCTCGATCCGGAGCTGCTTCGCTCGCTCGTGGAGGAGGTCGGCGGTACCTTCGTCGACACGACGGTGCTCTACGGAAAGCGCTCGACGGTCGCGGGTTACTACGAGGTGGCCGCCGACCATGGCTTCACCTACGCGCCTGTCGACATCCTCGACGAGACGGGTGGCATGACGCTGAAGGTCGCGGGTGGTACGCGGCTCGACGAGATAGAACTCGGCGCGAAGTACGCCGACTACGGCAGCTGGGTGTCGGTGGCGCACTTCAAGGGGCACGGCATGGCCGGCTTCGGCGGCACGTTCAAGAACCTCGCAATCGGCCTTGCCACGGTGCCTCAGAAGCGCATCGTGCACGGGCCCTCCTTCGACACAGGCGCTGTCTTTCTCGAGCGCGTGGTCGACGTTGCTAAGGCGGTCTTCGACGACCTTGGCGGGCGCATGGCGTGCGTGAACGTGATCAACAACCTCTCGCTCGACTGCGACTGCGACGGCAGCGCGGGCGCACCCGTGATGGGCGACATCGGCATCCTGGCATCGCTCGACCCGGTGGCGCTCGACCGCGCGAGCCTCGACCAGATATACCTGTCCGACGACCCGGGCAAGGATGCGATGATTGCGCGCATCGAGAGCCACGATGGCGCGCATTTGCTCGACTACGCCGAATCGCTAGGGCTCGGGCAACAAGCTTACGAGCTGATTCCAGTTTAGGGATCTAGAGCTTGCATGAGTACAAGAAACCGTCCGTTAAATAAACGGACGGTTTCTGTCATTAACGCCACATTAAAAAGGCCATTGGGCATTATCTGCAAGCAATTAAAAGCTCGTCCAACCGCCATCGACGTTCAGCTGTGCGCCGTTGACGTAGTGTGCTTCATCGCTGATCAGGTACAAGATGGCGTTGGCGATGTCCTCGGGCCAACCGGTGATGTTGTTGCCGTCGTAGTCCACGCCGAGCGCTACGGCGCCGCGGACGTTGTACAGCTCGTTACCTTCGGCGTCCATGACGTCGCGGTCGGGCCATTTTTCCATCGCGTTGGCGAGGATGTCTGTGACACACGCGCCCGGGTTCACGACGTTGGTACGCACGTTGCGGAATCGGTAGGTGTGCGCGAGGTTGCGCGCGAGGCCCAGAACAGCGTGCTTCGAGGTGATGTAGGCCGCGCCGGCCGACGAGCCGACCTGGCCACCCACGGAACCGACGATCACAATGCTCGCCGGCAGGCCCTCGTGGTCCCACAGAAGCGGCAGGCAATCGCGGCACATGCGGAAGCATGAGTTCACGTTCACGTCCATGACGTAGTCGTACAGCTCATCATCGGTCTTGTGCGCGGGGCACATGAGGTCGAGTACACCGGCGATGTAAAGCAGCGCATCCAGTGTGCCGAACTTTTCCTTCGCGCAATCGATGGCCTCTTGGCGCACGGAAGCATCGTTCACGTCGCCCGCCACGAAATGCAGCGTGCCGGGGCCGTTCTCAAGCTCCTCGTCCTCGATGAGCTCCTCCATTGCCTCCTCGTTGATGTCGAGGACGATCAGGTTCGCGCCTTGACGGTACAGTGCGGTGACCGTCGCCGCGCCCATGCCGCAGGCGCCGCCCACGACCAGAATATTGCGACCTTCGTTCGTACTCATGGCTTTCCCCTCCTTAGCACCACTTGGGTTCGACGATGACAGCTGGCGAATCGTTCGGGCCGATGGTCACGCGCGTGCCGATCGGCACCTTGGCCGCATCCACGATGCCGAAGCCGATGTTCTTATCGACCGTGTATCCGTAAATCATCTGGCGGCAGATGCCAACGGGGATGCCGCGCTTGCGGATGATCTCATTTTGTGCGATGTCCTCGTAGCTCTCGCGTTCGATCTCGATGCCGACGAAAGCGTGCTTGGGGCCTTCCGCCTGGGCTGCTTCGAGTGCCTCCTTGCCAAGGAAGTCCTTGTCCATGCGCACCGACCAGCCAAGGTTTGCCTCGAAGGGCGTGAGTCCCTTGTAGTCCTGGCGCAGCGCCATGCCCTTCTCCATGGGAAGCGAGCGGACGTACACTTCGAGGGTCTTGCACCGCGGCGCGTCGTGTTTGGCGGCAGCGGCCTCGATCGCCTCGGCGACAGCTGCGGAATCCTCGCGTGCGCAGTAGATCTCGTATCCGAGTTCGCCGGTGAACCCACCGCGGTCGATGGTCACGGCGATGCCGCCGATAGCGCCTTCGATGATCTGGAAGCGCTTGAGCTCATCAACAGAATCGGCAACGAGCTCGTTCATGACCTTTGCGGAATTCGGGCCTTGAACGGCGTACATGTCGATTTCCTGGGTGATGTCCTCATAGGCGACCTCGAACCCTTCCGCGTGCGCGTCGAACCATTTCACCGCGTGCGGACCGTACAGCGTGGACAGCCACCACAGCCCCTCGTCCTTGTGGAAGACAACGAGGTCGTCGATAATCCCGCCTGCCTCGTCGAGCATCGTCGTGTATTTGCCCCTGCCGACCGGGAGACCGGCGATCGTGTTGACGAGAATCCAGTCGAGGAACTTTTCAGCGTCTTTGCCGGTAACCTTCACGAGGTCGTGCGTCCAGCGGTACCATGCGGCATTCGTACGCACAGCAGCTGCTTCCGCTCGAGCAGTTTCGTCTTCTTTGAACAGCATCTCGCTACCTCCTTACAGCGCTCGGTCGTCGACCTTGCGGCCCACGTTGATGATGAAATCGTCATCGTCCTCGTCAATCCACACGGACCATTCGGGCGAGACCAGCGTATGGCAGGCGCCGTTCCATTGCGCTTCGTAACCGATTGTGATCTCGTCGAGCGGAGCCATTTCGAAGCGGCCCGTGAACGTATCCTGGTCAACGCGAATCTCGACGCCGTATGCGTCGAAGGCCTCGAGTTCGTGGGGTACGAGTTGACATCCGAGGATTGCCTGGATGTAGGCGCCCATGACGCGCGGATCGTTGTCGCCAATCTCGCGGGGAATGTCGAGCCAATTGCGCAGGCCCTCGCGTGCGAACGGGTCGATGAAGGCATTCTTGCCCGCCGTGGCGAAAACGATCTTCAGGATGCGCTCGAACTCGTCATCGTCGTCGGCCATGTCGCGGATTGCGATGAGCGGGAAGCTGATGGACCATACCCAGCCCATCTGAGCGACCCAGTTGTACTGCCATTCCAGCGATTGCTCCTCGCCGAAGGCATTCGTGTATTGGCCGTTGCGCAAGCCTTGGGCATGCTTCACGCGGCGCTCAGGCGGCGTGTCGTGGACAGGCAGGAACGCCTGGCCGCGGTGGTCGAGCCAATCCTGCTTTTCCAGGCCGAATGTGTCACGGCGCTCAGCGACCACACGGCAGTGCGGGTTACCGCAACCGCGCGCCTCGCACATGTTCAATGCTACGTCGTTGGTGATTTCGCCGTGTTCGCCGCCTGCAGCAATGTCGAAGTTCGCCGTGAACATGGCGGTCGTCATGTTGCACATCTCGGAGCCAACGATGTCCCACGGGCAGGAGTCGAGTTCCTTCTCCACGCGATCCTCGGTGAACTGGATGACGCGTCCGGCCATGTCCTCGGCTTCGTCGCCGTAGTCTCCCCAGATGGCGCCGATCCAAGCAGCGCGCTTCACGAGCTCGGGGATGTTCCACTCGTCGTAAAAGTCGTTCAGGTAATCGAAAAGCTCCTCTTCGCTGCCCGAGCAAGCGGCACAGTTCATCATGTTGGCGATCTCGCAGATTTGCGAGGTGCGATCCTCCCAGTCGTCGTTCAGCATGCGCATCACTTGGAAGATGTTCGCGGAAAACGCCGCGATGGTTCGAAGGCAGTAGCTGTACGCCTCCTTTTCGGGGATGATCTTGCCGAATGCGGTCTCGACGCCACGGTGCGTTTCGACATGTTCGAGCAATGCCATAACCTCTCCTCTCTTCTTTGTTGTTTTGACGGGCGAGCTTCCGCCCTGCTGGCACATAGCCAGTTTGTTGTGTGTGGGGATGGGTTGCTAGACTGCATTGTGTTGCCATATCGCATAGGAAAGCCCTACAATATGCAGGGTATGAATACGTTTGATAATTGCGGGATTCATGCGGTCAACGATGTAATGCGCAAAATCATCTGAGCGGTACACCTTCAATCAGGAGGTCTCATGAACCTGAATGCCGACATTGTTTTCGATAACCTTCCGCCTGAGATGAATGCGAAGATGGCGGGCCCCAAGGTCCTTGAGCTGACGTTGTGTCGACCCGAGCTCTACGAAGGCGGGGGAGCGCCTTTCGAGGCGAACCGACTCTACCTAGTCAATTCGGAGAGGGTGCCGCAACGGGCGCATGCAGAGCGGGGAAGCGTGATCGTGTGCATCGGGGATTCGCCCCTGCTCGAGAGGTATCGAAAGAGCTGCAGCGTCATCGTCGTCGAGCGGGATGCGAGCTTCTACCAGGTGTTCAACACGCTCCAGCGGATCTTCGACGGCTACGATAGGTGGGAATCCGAGCTACGCGAGGCCATCGACAGGAACGAGGACATTAGGGCGTTGTTGACGTGCAGCGAGCCCGTATTCGGGAACCCCCTGTTCGCAATCGACGAGGATTTCAAGATCCTCGGTGCATCGGGCGGTGTTGTGACGCCCCTTGTTGGTAGGGGACAAACCGATGGAAAGACCCTCGGAGTCGACGTGTTCGACCAGTTTCTCGAGTTGCATGATCTGTCCATGTACGAGCGGGAGCCGCTCGTGCTGACGCTACTCGACCAAACCACCCTGAACTACAACCTCTTTGAGTCTGATGCTTTCCGCGGATGCTTGACCGTGCTTTACGAGGCCCGTCCGTACCGTCCGAGCGACAAGCCCCTCATCGAGGTTCTTGGAAAATACCTCCTTGCCGCTATGCAGCAGCTTGCTGCACGCGCGCCCGAAGGGATCGGATCGTTGAGGCAGGCGATTCAGGCTCTGGTGGAAGAACGTCCCCTCGATTCTGTCGAGCGCGACGTCATTGCGGCTGCGAACGACGGGAGATGCTTCGTTTGCGCGCGGTTGAAACTCTCGAACCAGCTCGAGCAGCTTCCGCTCGGATTCGTACGCAATGCGATCGAGGAAGCGTTCCCTGGAGGCATCGTGTTCGAATACCATCGCAATTCGGTCGTCGCTATGCTCGACGTCGGCGAATCGGGTGGCTCGGGCTTCCGCGCAGCGATTGAGAAGGGCCTTGAACCGTTCGTGAACGCCATGGCGATGGACGTCGGCGTGTCCAGTCCCTATAACGACCTCCTTGTGGCGAAATCGCTGTTCTTGCAGGCCAACCACGCGCTCGATCTCGGCCTGCTCTTCGACCCGGCGAAACGCCTCTATTATTTCGAAGATTACGCGCTACGCGAACTTGTCATGAGCTCGGTGCAGGACATGCGTCTAGAGCTCTTGTTCCCCGAAGGGCTGCGCCGTTTGATCGAACACGACAAGGACTCGTCGACGAGCTACATCGAAACGCTTCGGGTCTATCTCGAGAACAACCTGAGTATTGCGAAGACCTCATCGGACCTTTTCGTGCACCGCTCGACCCTCATGGAGCGGCTTGCGCGCATCAAACGGGAGCTTGGCCTCAACCTCGACGACCCAGATGTGCAGCTGCGCCTCAGAATCCTTTTGAAGGCGATGCAATCGCGCACTGAGCTCAGGTCTGCTCAGGAGCGGAAGCAGGTATAGAAAAAGGGTCGGAACGTGCTGTTCCGACCCTTCGTGCTCACAAGGCTAATGAAAGCTAGTCTTCGATTGCCTTCAGGCGGGCGTCGATCTCGTCCAGGGCGTCGGCGAGCTCTTTTGCCTGCGGGAAGCTCGCGAGCTTGCGCAGCGTCAGACCCATGACCATCTTCATTTGCGGGTCGGTCGTGAATCCAGGGGAATACTCGGTGATGATCGCTGCGGCCTCGGGGCACTTCGCGAGCTTCTTGCACTTGTCGTCGACTGAATACGGCATGGTGGCCTCCTTCTTCTTTCTTGGCTAAAACAATCCTGTCTGCTCATGCAGGTTCGGCTAACTTGCCTGCTGGAACGATTCTCTGGCGAAAGGCGGTTGGAGGCTATCCTCAAGAATGAAGGGAAACGGGAAGCGCTGCCCAATCAATTTGTAGGTCTGGAACGCGCCTTCAACAATTCCGTCGCCTGAGCCTCTCTCCTGGTAGCTGGCGCCCAAACCGCGCTCATAGGTTCGCGTTGCAACGCTTCGAGGGCGCACTCACCCATGCTCACCGCTGAGTGCGTTCCTGCACTTATCCATCGGGGGTGGTGCAGCTGTAGGTCGATGATGGGGGAGTACTACTCGCTTTCGCGAAGTGAGTATAGTTGCAGTCGGTTTTGAACGCGTGGCGGCGCTATCGGCCCCAGCTAGCGGGATCGATGGCCGTGCCGCGCTTCGGGCGGTAAAAGCACGACACGTCGACGCCTTCATGCTCGAGCAGCTTCACCTTCATGTCGATGCCCCCGCCGAAACCGGTAAGGCTGCCATCGGCGCCGACGACACGGTGGCACGGGGCGATGATGCACAGCGGATTGTGTCCGACAGCCCCGCCCACGGCTCGCGCAGAAGAGCGCTTGCCCGTCTTGGACGCAATGCGGTTCGCAATGTCGCCGTAGGTGGTCGTTTGCCCGTAGGGGATGTCGAGCATGGCCTCGCG
>CADAKR010000040.1 GCA_902788545.1 uncultured Coriobacteriaceae bacterium | reverse complement strand
CCTTTTGGTCCTTTTGTCGGCGCGCTATTGGTCGATGTGGCCGCGCGGGTCGAACAGGTTGTTGGGCGCGACGATGATTTCGCGGAAGCCGAGGTCGATGAACTTGTCGGCCGTGCGATGCGGCGGGCAGATGTCGTCGTATTCGGAGCAGTAGCACAGCGCGTGCACGAGCGTGACGTTGTGGAAGAAATCCTGCATCGTATCGACATCGGGAATCGGCGGCAGCCAGAGCGCCGGCAGGCCCGCGGCACGCGCCTTCTTGATGTAGGCGGGCAGGACCGTCAATCCGTCCTGGCAGTAGTACACGCCGTCATGAGAGAAATCGGTTTCGCGCGTCCAGCCGACGACCGAGACGCCCATCTCCTGATCGGGGGCCAACACGATGCCGCCGCCCGGCATGGCGCACAATCGATGCAGCTGCTCGATGCCGAAGCGGATGTCGGCCTTGGTGAGCGCCGGCATGTCGGCGCCCATGGAAAGGATGCAATCGGCGCCGGCGTCCCAGCATTGCTGGAACGCATGGTTGTAATGCTCGTCGAAGTTGGCGCCCTCGTCGACGATGACCGTCGGCATAACCGGCCACTCCCCCTGTGCAAACAGCGCCCGCATGGGCTCGGCATTGGCAGCAGGCGCCGTGGAAATCACGAGCTCATACGTGTCACACACTTCGCTGCCCAGCGCAGCGGATTCCACTTCCAAATCAGCCAGCGCCGTGCCGATGATCTCGACGACGTCGAGCAGCATGCATTCATACAGCTCGCAGGCGGTTTCTGGCGGAAACAAGCCGTCCTTCAAAATGGAAAGCCGCGTCTTCACCAACCCGACTTCCGGCAGTTTCGAAAACAAAAGCACGACGTTCTTGCGTTCTTGCATCTTCCGGCCTTTCGCGCGAAATTGGACGTTCGCCTCAGAGGTGGACGACCACCTCTGAGGCGAACGTCCAATTATGGAACAGGTGCATTGTACAAAAGAAGGACGCCGTCCGGAGACGGCGTCCTTGCTGGTTGCTCTGGCTTACGCGTTACGCGTTACGGACGCGGGGTGCCGCACTCGCCGCAGAACTTGCCGGAGTTGGTCGTGCCGCACTTCGGGCAGGCCCACTCGGCCGGAACCTCGGGAGCCGGCTGAGGCGTGCCGCACTCGCCGCAGAACTTGCCGGAGTTGGCCGTGCCGCACTGCGGGCACGTCCAACCGGCAGCAGCTGCGGGAGCCGCCGCGACGGCCGCCACGGCGGGATCGGCCTGCGGCTGAGCAGCCGGCTGCTGTTGCTGCGGGAACGCCTGGCCGCCGAAGCCGCCGCCATCGGCCATCGGGTAGTTGCTCTGCGGGGTGGGAGCTCCGCCGCCGCCTTGCTGGAACATGCCGGCAGCTGCGCCGCCGCCCATGCCCTGAGCCATGCCCATGCCGATGAAGCCGTTCATGGCACCGCCGGCGTTGTTGGCGGCGTCGCCCATGGCGTTGGCAGCCGCGTTCGTCATGACGGCAGCAGCCTGATTCGGATCGGTCATCGTCTGCGCCATCTGGCGGCTGGAGATCCGCTCCTGGATTTCCTCGGGCAGCGTGATGGAGTTCACGCCGAACTTCTCGACGGCGATGCCGCGCTGCTCGAGCCATTCGGTCGACAGCTCGTCATTCAGGAAGCCCGCAAGCTCCTTCGTGTGCGCGGGAATGGCCGAATAGCGAACGCCCATCTCGGAAATGCGGGCCAGCGCCGGCTGCAGGGCCGTGAGCAGCTCGCTCTTCATCTGGGAATCGAGGCGATCGCGCGTGTAGGGCTCTTCGACGTTGCCGCAGACCTTCTTGTAGAAGATGATCGGGTCGACCAGGCGGTACGAATACTCGCCGTTCATGCGCACGGACGTGTCCATGTCGAGACCCAGGTTGGCGTCGACGATACGGAACGGAATCGGCGAAGACGTGCCGTACTTGTTGCCGTAGATTTCCTTCGTGTTGAAGAAGTAGATGCGCTGATCCTTGCCCGTGTCGCCACCGAACGTGAAGCGCTCGACGACGCGTCCGAGCGAAGCCTTGACAGCTTCGCCGAGATCGCCTGTGAACAGGGAGGGCTCGGTGGAGCGGTCGTATGTGAACTGGCCGGGCTCGGCGCAGATTTCGACGACCTCGCCAGATTCGACGATGATCATGCACTGGCCGTCGTTCACGGCGATGACGGAGCCATCGGAGATGATGTTGCTCTCGCCATGCACGTTGGAGCTACGACCCTTGTCGGACGTGCGCTTCATGCCCTTGGCGGCAAGGACGTTCTCGTTGAGCACATCGGCATCGCAATAGTAGAAGTCTTTCCACGAGTCAGCCAAAACGCCGCCGGCAGCACCCGTGATTGCCTTGATCAAACCCATACGCTGCTCCTAACTCTAGACTTTCTGTTTGCCGCATCAAGCGCTGCGACGCGCGCTTCGTCACCTTTCGTCATGATACCTGATTACAAGCATCAACATGACCCAACTTTGCCGCGCTTAGAACTTGCCGCCGCCGCTTCCCGAGAAGCCGCCGCCCATGTCAGACCAGCCTCCTCCGCCGCTCTTGCTCTCCCTGGGGATAGGCGCAACCGTCATCGTGGTGTTCACGAACTGATCGTTGGAAACGGTAAGATGGAAGCTGTTGCGATCGAGGTAATCTGTCGCCTCGGTGGCCTCGCGTGCCGTCTTCATCTTGCTCTTGTCGTTGCTGGTAATGCCGAAGGCCACAGCCAGCGGGATGCCAATGGTGGCGAGGATCTTCAAAAGGAGGCTGATTAAGTCGGGCTCGGTCCACTGCTTGCCTGTCACGGCGAAGTATTCCATTTGCTCGCCGGCGACATCGTAGTATTCGCGGGCGGCGTCGTACCAGTCGTTATCGCTCAGCTCTTCGGTGTACTTCCCCTCCAGCGCATCGACGGCCGAATCCGAGAACGGGTCCTGGCTGCTGTCGCCGAAGTGCTTCACGGTGACGTAGTCGCGCGATTGCACGGCCACGACCACGATGATGCCGTTCTTACCCGAGCCGACGCCGAGCCCCTTCTGCAAGAACACCTGGCGCCCGTATTCGTTGCGCTCCGAGCTGGACGGGTTGGGATCGCCGTTCATCATGTCGGTGAACTGGATGTACACGCCGATACCGTACTTGTCGGCGTATTCAGCACCCTGCTTCTCGAGCGACTGGAACTCCGAGGAGGACAGCACGCCCACCTCGTCGAACACATACGAGCCGCTTTCCGCATAGGCGGGCACTGCGAACAGGGTCGCGAACAGGGCGACCGAGAACATTCCGACGAAGATCTTCTTCAAGGTTTTCATTTCGGCCCCCTTTCTACATCGTGTATCCGCCGAAGAGGAACAGGATTGCCGCGGCTATTACTATCAACAAGGGCAAAAGGAACAAAAGGAAGCGCCTGACCAGCTTGCCGTTGTCGATGGGCAAATCGCCGACGAGATTGCCCGTCTGGCCGTTCATCGCGAACAGGTAGTCCTGGCCGTTCCATTTCGTGTGCAGCATCCACACGGGAAGCAGCGCGTAGACGACCTGCTCTACCTTCAGCTCCGATTTCGCGCTGGCGACGTCGATTTCCATATACCCGGAAGCCGACGCCTGAAGCTCGGCTTCCACCGTGTTGTCGACACGGCCCGTTGCCCGCGTCTCGCACATCTTGGCATCCTGGTCGTAGCGATCGGTCAGGTAACCAGGCAGGTACGCCACCGAGAACGGGACCATTTCCGAGTAGTCGAAGGGCTCGATGGCATCCATGTGCGCGTCGGGCATTTTCGTGGAGCCGTCGACGGGAACATGGTGGAACTGCATGCTGCCCGCGCGCGTCAGCAGGTAATGGTCGGTTTCGGTGTACATGTTCTTGCTGTCCGACCAGGTGCGGATGTTGCGGCCGTTCATGACGACCTCACCTTCGCCCGTACCGGAATACAGCCAGAACGGAACGTACACGCCCTGGATTTCCTCGATATGGTTTTCCTCGGTGAAGGCGTTGGGCAGCAAGACCTTGCCCCGGTAGTAATCCTTCAGCGCGGCGATGGCGTCGTTCTTGTCGAGCTTGAAGGGAATGACGTAATCGGGTTTCAGCACGTCGGAAAGCTGGCCGGGCACCACGGTGTTGTTGCCGCAGTACGGGCAGCTTGTCACGGCGGTGACCTGGTCGACCATCAACTGCGCGCCGCACGACGGGCAGTTGTAGGCGCGCATGTTGTCGGCATCGGCGTCCGTCCACTTGGCGTTGGCCAGGTAATCCTGAATCGGGTCGCCTGTTGACGCGTGCTTCACCTTCACGCGCGTGGCTTCGGTGGTTGATGCCTGAGCAGCCGAAGCGGTCGTCGCAACGGCTGCAGCACCAGCCTGCCGGGCGATGGCTGCCGCCTCCTGTTCCGATTTGCCTTCCTGAATCGCACGCTCGTAAGCGGCGTTCATGGCGTTAACTTGCGCTTCGCTCAGCGTCTCTCCGACGCCGGTTTCCTTGGTCACTTCTGCTGCGCGTCCGCCTGCCGCCTTCGCGTCGGCCTGCGCCTGCTTTTGGGCGTAAAGCGCCTCGATTTCAGCAGGGGAAAACGTCGACTCGCAAAACTCGCACTGCAGCTGGCCCAAATCGCCATTGAAACGTAGCCGTCCGCCACAACTTGGACACTGGTAATTGGTAGTCTCTGCCACGGTACACCTCCAGCATTCACGATGTGCTGTGTCTTTGGTCATGATACCGCGAAATCCCCTTGCCGATTGTAAAAACAATCGGGTTGGCGCTGCAGACGTGGCAGGGGTTCAGGCTCCTTGCCGCGCCCCGAATGACTCTGCAAATCGGACGCTCCGCTTCGAGCCAGATGTCCGACTCGAAGCGGAGCGTCCGACCCTGAAGCCTGACCCCGCTATCACATGAGGGGTTGTGCGCGCGAAGCTTCGACTGACGCGGATTACATCAGCTTGCAGATCTGCTCGGCGAAGGTGATGGGGTCTTCGACGGGCAAGCCGCACGTCAGGAGCGCCTGGTTATACAACAGGTCGGTGTAGAGCTTCAGCTTGGGCTTGTCGTTGGCCTGCGCGTCGATGAGCTTGGCAAACACCGGATGCTGGGCGTTCAGCTGCAACACGCGGAACGCCTTCGGCGCCATTTCCTCGGGAGCGTTGGCCATGATGCGCTCCATTTCCAGAGACACGGGGCCGGCGGTCGTCAGCGTGGCGGGCGCCTCGGTCGGGTTCGGCGACACCTGCACCATCTGGACGTTGTCGCCCAGAATTTCCTTCATGGCGCTGAGCAGGTCCTTGTGTTCTTCGTTTGCCTCCTCGGCGATCTTCTTCTCGTCATCGCTGGCCAAGTCGATATCGGCGGTGGCCACGTTCTTCAGCTGCTTTTCCTTCCAATCGCGGATGGTCTGCAGGCAGAACTCGTCGACGTCTTCGGTGCACAGCAACACGTCGAAGCCCTTGCGCGTGAACGTGCGCACGATGGGCTGGTTGCGCAAACGCTCCAGGTCGTCGCCGGCGGCGTAGTAGATGTCGGCCTGCTCTTCGGGCATGGACTCGATGTACTCGTCGAGCGTCACGTACTTCTGCTGCATGGTCGAGTAGTACATGACGAGCGAGCCGAGCTCGTCTTTCTTCATGCCGTAGCTGGCGTAGATGCCGAACTTGATGGAGCGGCCGAAGTTGTCCCAGAACAGCTCGTAGGTTTCGCGGTCGTTGTCGCGCATTTTCTCGAGCTCGCTTGCGATCTTCTTCTCGACCTTCTGGGCGATGGCGCGAAGCTGGCTGTTGCGCTGCAGCGTCTCGCGCGAAATGTTCAGCGTCAGGTCGGACGAGTCCACAACGCCGCGCACGAACCCGAAGTAGTCGGGAAGCAGGTCGGCGCACTTGTCCATGATGAGCACGCCCGAGCTGTACAGCGCTAGGCCCTTTTCGTACTCGCGCGTGTAGAGGTCCATCGGGGTGCGACTGGGGATGAACATCAGCGCATCGTAGCTGAGCGTGCCCTCGGCATGCACCGAGATGGTGGCCGCCGGATCGGTGAAGTCGTGGAAGTCGGACTTGTAGAACTCGGCGTACTCCTCGTCGGTCACGTCGGACTTGCGGCGCTTCCAAATGGGGATCATCGAGTTGATGACCTCGTCCTCGGTGTACTCCTCGTATTCGGGCTTGTAGTCGTCGCCGGCGTCCTCGGGCTTGGGCAGCTCGCGCGACTTCGTCACTTCCATGTGGATGGGGTAGCGCACGTAGTTGCTGTACTGCTTGATGAGGCTGCGCAGCTTCCATTCGCTCAGGTAATCGGAGTATTTGTCCTCGTCAGTGTCTTCCTTCAGCGTGAGGATGATGTCGGTGCCGTGCGTGGGCTTCTCGCCTTCCGCGAGGGCCGTGACCGTGTAGCCGTCGATGCCGTCGGATTCCCACATGGTCACCTCGGTGGAGCCGTAGGGGCGCGTGATGACCTTCACGTTCTTCGCGACCATGAACGACGAGTAAAAGCCGACGCCGAACTGGCCGATGATGTCGGCGGCATCTGTTTCGGAAAAGTCGTTTTCGGCCTTGAACTCCTGGCTGCCCGAGTGGGCGATGGTGCCGAGGTTCTTCTCGACCTCGTCGGCCGTCATGCCGATGCCGCAGTCCGAGACGGTGATGGTGCGGGCGTCCTTGTCAAATGCGACGCGGATTTCCAGCTCGTCTTTGCCCAAGTTGACGGACTTGTCGGTCAGGCTGCGGAAATACAGTTTGTCAACCGCGTCGGACGCGTTCGAGATGAGCTCGCGCAGGAAGATCTCGCGGTTGGTGTAGATCGAATTAATCATGAGGTCGAGCAGCTTCTTGCTCTCTGTTTTGAACTTGCGCATGGGCCGTTCCGTTCCTTTCCTTTATATGCAAACGTTCTCGTATTCGCTTCATTAAATTAGCACTCTGGTCCGCAGAGTGCTAACACAGAGATTGTAGTACGCCAGCCGTGCAAGTCAAGGAATCGTGAGCGGAGTACCGAACCGTAACTTTTCTGGTACCCTAGCACGCGTGCATTTTTCGGAGTTAGGAAGCGAATGAATCTCAGCGACGCGATAAGCCATGCCAGCACCATCTTCATGCCGGAGTTTCTGTTCGGCGCCGACGAGTCCATGCTCATGGGCGAGCGGGCGGCCAACGAAGAGGCCATCCACCTGCTCGTCGAGGAGTATTTCGCCAACCCGAACCCTGGCTTCGAATTCGACTTGGTCATGGAGTTGGCCGACCGCAACCGCAGCCTATGCGACATGATGGGCCCCGAAAGCGTGCAGGCCGACCGCAGCCGCAACCTGGCCAACAACCTGGGCGACGACGACATCTTGCGTGGAGTTGCGGCCCTGCAGCACCGCAATGTCGCAAAGGTCGCGCAAGAGGTCGAGGGCATGAACGCAACCAAGGGTGTCTTATACGGCAGCAAACCCGCGAAGGGCACGTTCGTCGGCATCGACATCGAGACGACTTCCACCAGCCCCGACCGCGGCTACATCGTCAACGTCGGCTGGGAGGTCATGGAGCTTTCCGAGGACGCCGAGCCTACCGATGCGAACTCGCTGTTCTGCGGTTTGCCCGACCAGTACGAGGAGACGGGCGTCCCGCTGTCCGAGATCCATAAGATCACGTGGCAGGACGTGGGCGACAAGTTGCCGTTCCGCGAGGACGTGGAGCTGCAGAAGCGCCTGCTGAAGGTGTTGAAATCGCATCCGTTCATGGCGCACAACGCTGCTTTCGAGGATAGCTGGCTTCTGCTGCACCTCGATGGCTACGCCGAAGCGCGCAAGGCCGGAAAGATCATCCCCATCGACACGAAGGACATCTGCCGCGCGCTCGACCCCGAAGTCCGCTTCCTGTCCTGGGAAGCCAAGCCCGCCAGCCTCGAGGCGTGGGCCCAGCGCCGTGGCGTCCTGGCTGCCGACGAGGAAGAGCGCCACTTGGGCCTGGACGACACCGATCTGATGTTTCGCACCCTCATCGCCGAGCTGAAAGAGCGCAACCTGCTCCACTGACGAAATCAGGTGCGCGTCGCATAAAAGCGCCTCGCAACCGCTTCATACCTGCAACGCTTGCGCAGTTATACGTGGATTTCTGTAATTCCAAGTCCAAGATGTTACAAAATCGCATTTATGTTTGATTTTTCTGCCGCCACATGAAAATGCAGGGAATGCCATTTGCAAAACTGCAGGTCACAAATCCGCAAATGTCGGGGCTTTTAAGGATGCCCCGAAAAATCAAACATAACTCGAAATTTCTAACAATGCCGCACCCATTTCGTCCAGTTTCAAACACAGTTCGTAATAAATCGCGGGACTGCCCTGAAACTCATTGCGCGCAGGCGCAATCGGGCGAGCGCGCTCATTGACGAAATGGGTCGCAGGACAATCCTGCGACCCATTTCTCTCTTGTCAGCATCTTGGTTTTGCACCCTCGGCACAGGGGGCGGCAATCAGCGATTGCCGGGCTGGACTTTGCCGTCCATCAGAACCGCGCGTACTTCTTCAAGTTGCTTTCCAGCTTGGCGACGTACTTCTGAGCCGTCTCGGACAGCTCGGCGCTTCGGGCGAACACAAGGTGAAGCGCTTCATCGACGAGCGCACCTCGACCGCCGAGGCCAAGGAAGTCCTGCACGAAGCCGAAGAGCACG
>CADAKR010000039.1 GCA_902788545.1 uncultured Coriobacteriaceae bacterium | reverse complement strand
TTACTTCCGAGGGCTTCTATTTCCCCTCGTGGGCCGAGCTGCGCGCTTACATCGACGGAGGGCATTCGCTTCCGGCGAAAAGCATCATCTTGTCCTTTGACGACGGCGAAGTCGGCTTCCTCGGCCTTGGCGGCGCCTTGCTGCAGAAGTACCAGGTCCCCGCCACGTCGTTCATCATCTGCAACTACGAGGGCATCGAGACGATCCTCTCCGATTACGCGAATCCCTACATCGAATTCGAATCGCATAGCTTCGGCCTGCATCAAGGCGGTTCCTCGGGGAAGGGGCGCAACGGGCACATTTACGACCTGGATGCAGACGGGTTAGCTGAAGACCTGCAGCACAGCGTGGACATCCTCGGCACCAAGCAGGCGTTTGCCTACCCCTTCGGCGACGTGTCGGACGTTTCCCGTGAAGCCATCGATAAAGTGGGCATCCTCTGTGCCGTCACCACCGAGTACGGCCAAGTTCACGTGGGTGATGACTATAGCCGCATCCCCCGCATCCGCGTCTTTGGCGGCGATAGCCTGGAGAGTTTCAAATCGTCCGTCCTGTAACCATTGCTTTTCGGACGCTTTGCTCGAAGCCGGACGTCCGGCTCTGAGCAAAGCGTCCAATTTCGTGTGCTATCATCCAGAGGTTCAACAGGCTGAAAGAGAGGGTTACGAAATGGCAGAAAACGAAGAGCTCGATTGTGGAGGGGCGTGCAGCGGCTGCAACGTGGAAGGGTGCGGTTCGCGCACCGAGGCGCCCAAGCCCAAGGCTCGCAAGAACGTGAAGAACATCATCGGCATCGTGTCGGGCAAAGGCGGCGTGGGCAAGTCGCTCGTCACGAGCCTGCTTGCCTGCGAGATGGCACGCAAAGGCCACAAGGTGGCCATTCTCGACGCCGACATCACCGGGCCGTCCATCCCGAAAACGTTCGGCATCCATGGCCAGATCACGGCCGATGCCGACGGCATCAACCCCGCCAAGACCGCAACCGGCATCGAGGTCATGTCCATCAACCTCATGCTCCCGCAGGCTGACCTTCCCGTGGCTTGGCGCGGGCCGGTCATCACGGGCATCCTGAACCAATTCTGGGACGAGACCAACTGGGAGGACGTCGACTACATGTTCCTCGACATGCCCCCGGGAACGTCCGATGTGTTCCTGACGGTCATGCAGCAGTTCCCGATCGACGGCATCATCACGGTTTCTGCGCCCCAAGAACTCGTCGCCATGATCGTCGGCAAGGCCGTGAACCTGGCGCACGAGATGGACCAGCAGGTCATCGGCCTCATCGAGAACATGGCGTACTTCAAGTGCGACGAATGCGGCAAAGACCACTACATTTTCGGCGAGCCTCAGGGCAAGGTCGTGGCGAAGCGCTACCAGATTCCCGCGCTGGCCACGCTGCCGATCGACCCGACGTTCGCGCGCTTGTGCGACGAGGGCAAGATCGAGGAATACGACGTGGAAGGCGCGCTCGATTCCATCATCGGCCAGATCGAAGCCGTCGCCGCCCGCAAGGAAGCCGCCGCCAAATAGCGAGAACCCGGACACTTTGCTCGAAGTCGGACGTCCGGCTTAAAGCATAACGTCCAATTCCAATTACTCGTTTCAGTTTGCGATTCTCGGACACGGGGCGCACGCTTCTTGCTATGATGGAACCAGCGTTGTACGACAAGACCTGAAGGGGGTCACCATGGGAATGAAGGCTGAGGAGAAGCTCGAGATTTCCTTCGACGAGCTGACGACGTACCTGCATGCGCACCACTCCGTGTACATGGACGTTCACGGCGCCAGCTACTACCTTACCGATGTCAATGACCGCTACTGGCGTGTTCAGGACACATCGAAGATGAACGAGAAGAACCACTACGTCGACTGCAGCGAACTCGTCCCGACTATTAGCGAGTTTTTGTCCCTGCCGTTCGGCGAGGAGGGCAAGTCCATCAAGGAGCTGTTCGACGAAGCCGAATTCCACGCATCGGTGAAGCCGGAATAACTCACAAACGAATAGCCATGACGAAGCGGCTCCTTCGGGGGCCGCTTCTTCATGCTGGTACAATGTGGGGCAAGAGTTGAAAGCGGGGCAGGTTGATGGGTGATTCGTTGGAAGCGGGATTGGCGTACGAGGGCCATTCGGTTGATGCGGCCGAGAAACTTCCCGATGGGCTGGCAGCTGATGCGGTCGTGCGTCTTCCCGATGGGCAAGATGCGCGCATAGACGATGGGGAAGAGCATGGCGAAAGTCCGCGCGCGGTCATAGCGGCGGTGCTCGCCAACATCGCCATCGGCATCGTGAAGTTCATTGCGGCGTTCATCTCTGGTTCGTCGGCCATGATTTCCGAGGGCATCCACTCGATCGTCGACTCTGGCAATGGGCTGCTCATCCTGTACGGCATGAAACGCGCCAGCCGCAAACCCGACCTGGCGCACCCGTTCGGCTACAGCCAGGAGCTTTACTTCTGGACGATGGTCGTGGCCATCATGATATTCGCCCTGGGCGGCGGCTTTTCGATATACGAGGGCGTAAGCCGCATCATGTCGATCACGCCCGAAACAACGTTGGGCGACCCGACCCTGAACTACGTCATCATCGGCATATCGGCGGTTATCGAGAGCGTGTCGCTGTCAGTCGCGCTACGCGAGTTCAACGCCGCGCGTGGCGCCATGAGCCCGCTGAAGTTCATCAGGGACGCGAAGGATCCCAGCCTGTTCACCGTGGTGTTCGAGGATTCCGCAGCCTTGATCGGCCTTCTGCTGGCTTTCCTGGGCACGTTGCTGGGGCATCTGACGGGCAATCCCTACTTTGACGGCATCGCCTCGGTGCTCATCGGCGTTTTGCTCGCCTGCGTGTCTATCGTGTTGCTGCGCGAGACGAAGGGCCTCATCATCGGCGAGGGGCTGAGCGCTGACGAGCTGCAGCATGTCGCGCGTATCGTGGAATCGAACCCGCACGTGACGAAATGCGGCCGCGTCCTGTCGCTGTACCTGGGGCCGCACGATATGCTGCTGACCATCGACGTGACGTTCGACGAGCGCGCCGCACGCGACGACATCGACGAGGCCATCGACAGCATCGAGCGCGGCATCGTGGTGGCGTTCCCGCAGACCACGCGCATCTTCATCGAGCCGGAGAACCTCGACGCCACGCAAGCTGCGGCGAGGCGCACATCCAAGCTCATCGAGGCCATGCGACGCTAAAGCGCGAAGCCGTCCCGAAAGCATGCCCACTTAAGTGGTGCCACCCCGAAGGCATGCCCACTTAAGCGGCGCGCATCTCAAGTTGCACACGATGAATCAGGCGCAAATCGAGCCCCCTGCATTGCGCGGTCCCGCCCTCCCGCTTCCCCAGCAGGCACACAAGTCGAAATCTGAGCCAAACCCCTTCGCTAAATGGCGCAAAATCAAGGTTGTGTGCCTCGGAGTGCACCAAAATGGGGTCCATGTACGGACGCAACCTTGAATCTGCGCCAGACTGAGGCACACAACCCCGAATCTGCGCCATCTTCCGCCTGGCGATGGAGCAAAAACGAGGTTGTGTGCCTGATGCTAGCGAAAGGCGAGTCGGGCCTGATTGCGTGCATGGTTTTCCCAACTGCGCTCAGGCGTGATTCGCAATTCGCAGCTCAAGCATGCAAAAACAAAAGTGAAGGCCATGTAGGCAATGCCAATATGGAGAGCGATTCATAACGCGAAAATGCCGCTTGACCCACATCGCCGTTCTGCTAATATGGTCAAGCACGTTTTCGGGGCATTAGCTCAGCTGGGAGAGCGCATGGCTGGCAGCCATGAGGTCAGGGGTTCGATCCCCCTATGCTCCACCATTAAAACCGCAGGTCAGACGCTTGTCTGGCCTGCTTTGCTTTACGATTTCTTTTGCACCACACAAATACACCACATCTTGCACCACAAGGCCGAATTTCGGGGTTCTCGTATATACGCTCCTCGTGCCGTGCGGGCTGTAGGTGTGGGCTTGCCGTGCCCTATGTGGCGCGTCGGCGGGGTGGTGTATGCCTTGTGTGTTGCATCGGTTGGCGTTGCCTCGATCGTCGCATCACATCGCAAAAAGGCCAGCAGGTAATTACTTGCGAGGTTCGAACATGGATAACGATATTTGCAAATGCCCAAATTGCGGCGCTGGAAACGTGACGGTATCGACGGAGGGGATCAGGCCGAAATACGGCGCGGGTTACACGGTCGCATACGTCGCGGCGCTCGTGCTCGTCTCGTGGCAGGGCTTCGAGCGGTTGGGGAGGTCGTACACCACGCAAAGCGCCTACAGCGTCGCGGTAGCCCTCGCGGTCGTGGCCGTGATCGCCGTCATCGCGCTAACGGTTATATTCGTTCGGTCGAGGCGTGCCCGCCCGTGCAGGGTGCAGCGCTGCCCGCGTTGCGGTCATGCCGTCGTGCTCGAAAAGCCCGTGCGAGGCTCTAAGGGTTGGCGCGTCGGTTAGCTTTATAATCTAAGCCCCGAACGAAAGAGGATCGTAACCCGTGGAGTTGTCGCCGTACTTTAAAGCCCTTGCGAGGCGGAAACGCGTTTGCCCGCGCTGCCACAAAGCCCCGTTGTCGATCGTGCCCCTCGCCCTCACATGGGACGGGGCTACGGAGAAATGCGGGGCGTGCGGGTACATGAACCTGATCCTTGCGCCCGAATCCGCAAGGCGTCGAGCATATGGTATCGGCATTTCGGGCGCGGCGAGATAAGGCTATCAAAAAAAGCGTGACTAAATGGAACGTGCTAGGCGCGGTCAGGGGCTTCTAGAACCCTTCTCGACAATTCGGGTTGCGCGCATAAGCAGCCGTTGTCGCGCGCTTGGCGCGAGGCCGTCAGGCCAGCCTCTCGTAGCTTTCCTGGCGCGGGCCGAAGCACGTGCGCCAATCGCGGAGGTAATCGGGCAACGTGGACAGCAGCGGATGGCAGACCATCCCGGTCGCGTGACGTTCCCAATTGCAATTCCCCTGGCAAATCGGCAGCAGGTGGCAGGCGCGGCACTGCTCGCTGTCATGCGGGTCGTGGCTTACCATGCGCAGGTGCTCGGGGGCGGGTTCGCCCGCGATGTTGAAGGCGGCGTGACCCTTCTCGCCGATGAGCCCGTCGCACATGTACACATCGCCTATCGCGTCGACGATGTAGTAGTTGCGCCGCTGTCCGTTGCAGAACCTGGGCTGGGCGCTCAGCATGTTGCGGATGTCCTCGCCCGTGAAGCCGCCTGCGGCGAATTCGTCGTGTTGGAGGCGCGTGTACTCGGCGTGGTCGAACAGGTCGAACGTCGGTTTCTTGAAATCGCGCGTCCCGAAGAAATGGCCATAATCGCACAAGCGTGCACACGAAAGCTCGATTCCCAGCTCGGAGCGCAGCTTATCGCGCAGGGGATGGAATTCAGGCCAGTTGACGCGGTCGACGTTCATCGTCGCCTTCACCTTGATGCCGTGGCGCGCGAACAGTCGAGCTGCCTCGATGTTGCGCTCGAACGAGTTCGACCCGGTGGCCGAGACGCGCCGTGCGTTATGCGTTTCCTCGAAGCCGTCGATGGTCATGTAGACCAGCTTCACGCGCGCGTGTGCTAGCATGCGCGCGGCGTCGTCGTCGATGTTGTTGCAATTCGAAAGCATCATGGCCTCGTACGCGACGCCGCATCCGTCGCACCAGCCGATAAGCTTGCGCGATAGCTCTTCCACCACGTCGAGCGCCAGCGATGGGTCGCCGCCGTACCACTGCACCTGCAGCTCGGTGAAGGGCCGCTCGTCAAACCGTGCTTGCGCGAACCGGCAAACTGCCTCCATCACGTCGGCGCCCATCTTGCCTTTCACGCCGTTGTGGCCTTGCTCGTAGCAGTACGGGCAGCGGAAGTTGCAAGCATAGGTGGGGGCAATCGAAAGGTAGAGCGCCGATGGGTCCTCGCGCGCAGCTTGGAACATGGTCTGCTGGGCGGCTAATTCCTCTTCGGGCGTCAGCTCCGTGAGGAGGTTGTCGTCGAGCATGCGCTTGGCCAGTGGCCCCTCGCATGCCCTAAACGCCGCGAACGCCTCGTCGTCGAGCGCCGCGAACGTTCCATACGCGGTGTTGTACAGCAAATGCTCGCCAGCAACGCTATCACATGCGAAGGTGTAGCGGGATATCCTCATGATGCCTCCGTTCTGCCTGGCCCGTTGTCGGGCTACGATGATTCCTCGATGTGCACGCGCTCGCGATGCGCGGCTTCGGCTTCACGCTCCTTTTCACGCAGCGCCTCCTGGTAGCCCTTCAGCGGGTCGAAGGGGATGAATATCTTGGCGCGCTGCGACCGCGGCATGCGCGGACGGGGCAGCTGCGGGGCTTTGGGCGCTTTCATCTCATTCGCCACTTTTATGTCCTCCTAGCTGACGGTTGCGGTCGCGTTGCGTCGCCTGCGGCATAAGGTCGATGCCTTTCAGCAGCGCGTTCTTGCCGAACTTGCGCTTGACGTCCAGGATGGCTTCCTGGCGGCTGCGCTCGCAGGTCACGGCTTCCGGCTCGTCGAACAGGGACAGCTGCCCGTCGCCTTCGGGCTGAACGCCGTTGAAGTTCAGCATGAGGTTGTGCACGGCACGTGTGCGGTCGACCGATTCCTCGAACAATCCGACGACCGCCTCCACGATGGCGTCGCGCGAGTTCGTGGGGACGGGGAAGCGAAACGTGCCGCCGGCATCGGGGGCGTAGTTGCGCCGGTCGGCGGGGTCGTATGCGCCGGCAGGACGATGCGCCGCATCGCGCGTGTACCTGGCCGCCAACGTGACCGATGCCGCCACCGATCGCTGCGCCACCAAATCGAGCGCCGATGCGTCGGCCATCTCCTTTGCCACGATCAGGGCGTCGTCGAAACCGTATGGACATCCGAGCACCTGGGCGTTCGTGACCGAGCGGCTCTTCGGCTCGTAGGCCTTGATGTCGGCGATGGTCACCGGCTCGTAGCCCCACGCGTGGTCGATGAGTATTTCGGCGTCGATGCCGAATTCGTCGTAGAGGCGATCCATGTCGTGGTAAATCGCAAGCTGGCCCATCGTGTGTATTCCAAGCGCGGCCAGACGCCGGGCGGTGCCGCGCCCGATGCGCCAGAAGTCGGTGATGGGCTGGTGGTCCCAGAGTTGCTCCTTGAACGAATCCGCGTCCAGCTCGCCGAAGAAATCGGGGGAGTGCTTGGCTGTGATATCGAGTGCCAGCTTGGCCAAATACAGATTGGGGCCGATGCCGCACGTGGCGGGTATGCCGACTTCGTCGAGCACCTCTTGGCGTATGCGGTTGCCAAGCTCGCGGGCCGTGCAGCCGTAAAGCGGCAGGTAGCCGGTTACGTCCATGAACGCCTCGTCAATCGAGTAGACGTGGATATCGTCCTTGCTGAAATAGTGCAGGTAGATGGCGTAGATGCGAGAGGAATACTCGACGTAGGTGGCCATGCGCGGCGGCGCCATGATGTAGTCGAACGTTTCCGGGATCTCGAACACGCGGGCGCGGCCGGATACGCCGCGGGCCTTAAGCGCCGGGGAGACGGCCAGGCAAATGGTCTTGCTCGTGCGCTCGGGGTCGGCCACGACCAGGCTTGCGGTCATGGGGTCAAGCCCGCGCTCGACGCATTCCACCGAGGCGTAGAACGATTTCAAGTCTATGCACAGATACTGTCGGTCCATGTGCAAACTTTACCATGTTACCCGGAGCGGGCTACCGCGGGTGCCCTGCGTTGGCTTTCTGAGGTGGAGCCCGCTGGCGGTATGCCCACTGCCAAGGTCGTGAAGGCAAGCGCCACCGAGCTGGTGGAGCGGCGGATAGTCGCCGGAAGCCCGAGCGCTGCTGCTGCAGAGCGCGTGGGCGCGGCTCTGGCTGTCACGCATGCGGCGGGGGCGCCGTGGTGGGGTGCGCCGCCTGAGGGGTGGGAAGGCGACTACCTGATAGGCAAGTCTTTCACGCCCACAGTCGCCGAATCCATGGCACCTAGCACGTGGGGCGCCTTCTTCGCCCATTGGCGCATCATGCCTTATGCCTGACAAGCGCTCACCGCCCAGGCGATAAGCTCGGATGAGATGTCCAATTCGAGGTGTGGCCCTTATGTCACCTCGCTGCCATACCCTGAAATGGCGTTTAGGCTGTATACTTTCACTAATTGCCAAACCGACGAAAGGAAACGCAGATGGCACGCTACAACAAGATCCTCGCAGCGCTCGACGACGGCGACACGCGGCTCGCGGTTGCCCGCCGTGCGCTTTCGATTGCGCACGACAACAACGCCGAGATCGTGCTCGCGCATGCGATCAACAACTCGACGCTCGAGCTTGCAGGCCTGAACGGCGAAGAAATCGCCGAGAGGTGCAAGCAGTCCATCGAGGAATCGCTCGGACGTCAGCTTGCGCGTGCGAGGAAAGACGAATGCATTCCGTCGGTCGAGGTGAGGGTCAAGCCCGGCCGCATCGAGGAAGCGCTTGGCGAGCTCGCGCAAGAGGTCTCCCCAGATCTCGTCATCTGCGGCGTGCGCGGCTTGTCGAACGTGAAGTACGCGTTCGTCGGCAGCGTGTCGACCTATCTTGTGCGCCACATGGAATGCGACGTGCTCGTCGTGCGTCCCGAGGCGATCGACGAAATCGACGAAGCGGATTACGCGCAAGCCGAATCCACCTTGAAGTAAGCACAAGCCTTCTTGCCAGCGTCGGCAGCTCGCCCGGCTTTGAGGA
>CADAKR010000038.1 GCA_902788545.1 uncultured Coriobacteriaceae bacterium | reverse complement strand
CCGACCCCAACTGCGCGGCAATGCTGTTGTATGTTTGCGCGCTCAGCTCGGTTGTGGATGCATGGTCGACGCCTGCTTGCTGGATGCCCACGTCGACGATCTCGGCCGTGTAATTCGGCAGCATGAGGTCGCAAAAGGCCTGCCCGATGAGCAGCACCAGCACGAGCACCACCGCGCCCGCATGCTTGCCCAGATACTTCAACAACCTCATGTACGACCCTTTCGCCATACGAAAGTTTAGCGGTTCTGAATATGATGGGATTCGTCATTTCAGTAACAGCAGGCGGCGTATTGCCATGCAACGCTATAAAATGCGCTAATGACCTCGTCTGACCTGGGTACATCCTAGCAACTGATTGGTATTTGGGGCTTTTCCGAACCCGCCTGTTTAAGCTATCATATAAGACTAGGCATCGAGAGGGGGCAGCGCTTCATGGAAGTCATGACCGACGGGTCGACCAGGCGAACCATCGTGACGCTTTTCGATGGCCACGAGCTCGGCAATGAATTCATCGACACGCTGCGCCAAAGCTTCAACGTGGTCGTCAGCACCACCTCCGACGAATGCCTCGCCATCTTGAACGAGCGGTTCAACGACTTGTCAGGCGCGATCATCGACGTCGACTTCGCCGAAGCGGACGATTTCGCGCTCATGAGGTCCATCGCGCACGAACCGAACTTCACCTCCATCCCCGTGCTCATCGCCACGAGGCGCGAGCTGATCGAAGACGATATGCGTTGCCTCGACGAAGGCGCGATCGATTTCATCACGCGTCCGTTCTACGGCAAACTGCTCATTCAGCGCATCGAAAACGCCATCACGCTGAAGCGGGCCGATTCGTTCCAGGCCCTCGAGGAAATGCTCAGCGAGCTTCCTTCGAACATCTTCCTGAAAGACGCCCAAGGCAGGTACGTGTTCCAAACGCATTACTGGAAGCACAACGACATGGGCGACGACCCGAACTGGGACATCCGCGGCAAGACCGACCTGGAAATCCGCAAGGACAAGGCCAATGCGGTGAAGGCCATGCAGGCCGACCAGGAAATCATCCGCACCGGCAAGGGCACCGACTACATCATCGAGGAAAACACCGCTGGCAAGCAGGAGTTCCTCGAGCTGATCAAGCGGCCGGTGTTCGACAAGGAGGGCCATGTCGCCGGCATCATCGCGCTGATCAACGACGTGACTGAACGCGAGCAGCTCAGGCGCGAGCTCGAGCTTCGCGCCCACACCGACGTGTTGACGGGTATGGGCAACCACCGCTCGTTCGACGAGTATGTGGCCAAGATTCCCCACCGCGACGATTTCCCCATCGCGGTTATCTCGGCCGACTGCGACGGGCTGAAAGTCGTCAACGACACGCATGGCCACCTGGCTGGCGACGAGTACCTGCGGCTATCGGCACTTGCAGTCGAAACCTGCCTGCCCGAAGGCGCCAGCGCCTTCCGCACGGGCGGCGACGAGTTCCTCGCGTTCCTGCCCAACACGACGCTCGAGGAAGCAGAGGCGGTCATCGAGAGCATGCGCCGCCAGCAGCAGCTGTTCAACATAACCAAGGGCAGCCTCAGCATCTCGTTCGGCGCAGCCACCATCGATGGCCCCGAAGACAGCGTCATCGACGCCATCGATCGCGCCGACCGCGCCATGTACACCGACAAGGCCTCCAAGAAAAACCACCGCTCCTAGCCAGAAGAACCAAAAGGGGAGTATCCCCATTTGGTTCTTTTCCGGGAAGGCGGCTATTTCCGGGAAGCTTGCTTTTCCAGGACGGTTGAGAGCAGGTACTCGCCGGCGGCTTCGGCGCCATGGCCCAGGTTGTAGATCATCTTGTCGCGGACGGCCTCGATCTTTTCGGCCCATTCCGCCTGGCCTGCCAGCATCGACTCGACGGTCTCGCCGATCTGCGCGGCGTCGGCGGGATCGAACGACTTGCCAACCTGGTTGCGCAGCTCTATATCGGTCGACACGGGGTTGACCTTCTCCCATTCGGGGTTGCCCACCTTCATGGGCGTGTCGACGAACACGCACGGCTTCAGCGTGCTAAACGAGAACTCGCAGAACACGCTTGACCAGTCGGTGATCAGGATGTCGGACGTGAAGATGGTCTCGTTCGACGAGAAGTCGCGCTCGAAGTACAGCTCGTCTTCGGGCGTGCCCTCGTAGCGCGCCTGCAGCGCCTCCCAGCGCGGGCGGTAGCGCTTGGTGAACTCGGGGTGCGGGCGCACGATGACCTTCCAGCCGCGGCCGAGCAGGCCCTTCATCATCTCGTCGAAGCACGAGTCCAGGATGTTGCCTTCCTGCCACGAGGGGGCCACGAGCACGACGGGGCGTTCGTTTTTCGCCTTGCCCTCGGCGACGAGGCGCTCGTAGTCGGCGATGTTGCGGTCGAGCAGCTCGTAGCCAGTCGGCACGTGCTTCTTCGCGGGCGTGCCGTAGTACTTCTCCATCACCTCGTCCTCGGCGGCCTGGTGCGGGCCCACGCACATCAGCGTGTCGTAGTGCTCGTATTCACCCTTGGTCGACGTGGGCAGAAGCGACGTCATGTGGTGGAACATGTAGATGTACTCGATGTCTTTGCGCACGTAGCTGCGCTTGATGTAGAAGTTGTCCAGATCGCCCAGCGTCGTGACCACCACGTCGGCGTCCATCTTCATCATCAGCGTGATGGCGCGCTTCTCGCCGATGTAGTACGGGCGGATGCGCGGCTGCTTCTCGGCGATGCCGAAGATCTGGTCGTTCGGGTCGTTCGTGACGTAATGCACGATGATGTCGGAATTTGCGAGCAGGTACTCGATGGCGCCGCGGAAGTACTTGTAGAAGCCCGAGCCTTCGGAATAGAACACGATGTGCTTGCCCACCACGTTGAAGAAACGCTTGTAGTCGGCCTTCTCGCGTTTGGTCAGCGGATCGCGCTGGTACCACTTCTTCTTGCGGTCGGCCTCGAGCGATTCCAGCTCGGCCAACTCGGCGCGGCTGGCCTCGAGATCCTCGTAGTCGATGTGCTTTTTGGGGTTGATGATAACGTTGCACAGCGCCTGCACGGCGATAGCGGTCAGGTTCGAGCAGATCCAGTAGAACGCCATGCCGGCGGCCACGAAGATGCCCAGGATCAGCGACAGGCCGATGGACAAGCCGTTGGTCATGTTCTTCTCGGCCTTCGACTGCTCGCGCTGGAGCGGGTTGATGCGGTTTTGCGCAAAGCCGAGCAGCACGGCCGAAAGTCCTGCGAGGATCGGCATGATCCATGACAAACCGCCGTCCTCGATGGGCACCAGACCCAAAAACTCGGTGCCGGGCGTGCCCGAGTCGGTGATCGAATGGACGACGTCGACCAAGCCGAACAGGATGATGATCTGGATGGCGAGCGGGATGAGCGAAAGCAGCGGGTGGTAGCCCTTCTCCTTGTTCAGCTCGTTTTGCTTTTCGCCAATGGTCTCGCGGTCGCCGAAGTGCTTCACCTTCAGACGGTTGATGGCGGGCATGATCTGCACCATCTTGATGGAGTTCCACTGCACCCACACGGCCATGGGCATGAGGATGATCTTCGTGATGACCGTGAACAAAAAGATGGCAACCCACCAGTTGCCGGTCAGTTCGTAACACGGCTGCACGATGAGCTGCAGCACGCTCGCGATTGCCGAGAACATGTTCCCCCTGCTTCAACTAACGATAAGGCGATGCAAAGTGGCATTCTATCAGGCAGACCAGCGCACTTCCATCTTTTCGGCCCGCGCTTTCGAAATTGCGTAGACTAGCCACAATCGCGCAGGTTTCCGGGGACAGGAGGAACCAATTGGGGAGTATCCCCTTTTGGTTCTTTTGGCTCCACTAGCCGAAGCGGCGGGCGAGGAGGCGGGGGATCTGGCACAGCGCGAATGACAGGCAGAACAGCGCCACGAACCACAGCACCGACATCCAGACGGGCATAGTCCACACCTGGAAGAACGGGTACGGGCCGTCCCACACGCGCGCGATGTTGCACGGGTAGGCGACCGCGGCGTAGACGAGCGTGGGCGCGAACCCCACGAGGCTTTGGCGCAGCGTCATCGAGCGGTCGGCCTCGAAGATGACGTAGGAGGCCGTCACGATGACCGGCGCGCCGAAGTGCGTGATGGGCTTGGCTCCGTCGATGAACATCATGTAGAAGCCCGGCTGGTTGATGGAGTAAAGCATCGGCGTCAGGACGAAGACCACCACGAACAGCGTCATGAGCAAACAGCAGCTCGCGGCGTACTTCAGCCAGCGAACGGCGCGCGTGCACCCTTCCCCGCCCCGCAGCTCGCGCACCTCGAAAATGGCGCATACCGCGCACGCGATGGCGCCGAGCAGATTCGAGCACTCCGTGTAGAACATGAAGTTGCCGGCCAGCCCATGCCGCCCGATGCCGACGGACATGGCCCATATCTCGACCACGACCACGAACGCGTTCACCGCAATGGCGACTTTCAGTTTTGCACGCGAGTTTTCCATGCCCCGATTATAGCGGGACGGGTCCCCGGTTGGCGCCTCCTGCCTTAGGGACCTGCGTGGTTCTTTCAGCGTGTTTTAAGGTACGTACCGTATCTTTGCTGCCATTGGGAAATTTGTCCGCAGTGGGAAGATGGGAGATGCGGATATGAACAGCAAGAAGGTTGTGCGCATCGTGCTTGACGCGGCGATGACCATCATGATCATTACCGAGATGTTCATCCAGTTCACGGGCGTGTTTTTGCATGAAGTCATCGGATTCGCGTTCTTCGCGACGGTGATTGCGCACGTGGTGCTATCGGCCAAGTGGATCAAGAACACGGCCAGCACCGCGTCGAAGGGAAAGATGACCGCACGGCGCACGGCGCTGGCTGTCATGGGAATCCTGTTGGCCGTCAACGTGGTGGTGCTGGGCGTCAGCTCGGTTGCCATCAGCTCGATTCTGGAATCGGCTGGCTTCACGTGGATGCTCGGCTCTTACGCGACCTGGAAGACCGTGCACGCAGCTTCGTCGTACACGCTTTGCGCGCTGGTTGCGATCCACCTGGGCATGCACTGGGCGTTTTTGGCATCGGCCTTCCGCGTGCCGTACGACCCGTCGCGCCGCCGCGCCATCAGCACCGGCGTGCATGCAGCCGCCGCAGTGGGCGCGCTGGCCCTCGGCGTCATGGCCGTGAACAAGATCGCCCCACTCAACAGCGAGAACACCAGCAGTTCCGGTAACGGCACCGCCACCCAGGCGCGCGAAGGCAACATGTTCGGCTCCGTGAACGACTCGGCGGGCAATTCCAGCAGCTCGTCCAGCGCCTCCTCCTCCAGCTCTTCCAACAGCTCGGGCCCGCACCATGGCGGAAGGGACAGGGACGGGATGAGCAGCTCCTCGTCAAGCCCCAGCCATTCTAGCTCCGCAAGCCCCTCCGACTCCTCCGCCCAAAACAGCACGCCGTCGCAAAGCGGCGGAAGCGCCGGGAGCGGCTCCGACCAATCCGGCGCCAATGCAAGCTCGTCCGCATCCGGCATCTGCACGCTTTGCCACAAGGAATGCCCGCTCAGCAATCCGAAGTGCGACAAGCCCTACCGTCAGGGCCTGCTGTAAGAACGCCTCCCCAACGCAAAAAGCCGCTCCCCCAGAGCGGCTTTTCCAACTGCTTGAAACCTTGCGTCAGTCGACCATGCGACCCTCGGCGCCTTTGGCGGGAACCGAGTCGAGCTGCCATTGGGGGAAGCGGGTCATGCCGAATTCCAGCTCGCCGACCAGGTAATCCTTGTCGCGCGGCAGGATGCCCGACACGCGCACGGGGTTCGAGACATGCAAGCCGAAGAACACGCAATCAGTCACGTCCAACCGCTTCAAGAACTCGATTTCCTCGGTGATGTAGTCGCCCAGCGTGCACTCCTCGAAAGCGCCGTCGGCCACGAGCTGCTCGAGCCGAGCGCCCGGATCGACGTGCAAAGGCGACACGAACACAAGCGTGGGATCCGCCTCGTTCACGATCGCCGCGTTGGCGGCCGCATGCTCGAGGCAGCGCCCGCGCCCGGCAGCGGCCGTTATGATGTTCAGGTTGAACGGCATGCCGGCTGCGTTCAGGCGCGCCAGGGCTTCGCGGGCCTGGGCGAGCGTGTAACCCTTGTTCATGAAGGCGAGCACGTCATCGAGGCCCGATTCAAGCCCGATGTTGAAATCAGCGAAACCGGCCTGCGTCAATTCGCGCAGCTGCTGTTCGCTTTTCGCCAGCACGTTGCCGATCGACGCATAGCCGCCGATCGACTCCACGCGCGGCAAGTAGCGGTGAACGAGCTCGGCGATTTCCATCAGCCGGTCGTAACTTAGGCAGAACGCGTCGCCGTTCACCAGGAACACACGCTTGAACAGCGTGCGGCCCCGCCCCACGAAAGCCAGGTCGTGCTCGACCTCCTCGATGGGCGACACGCGAAACGGCACCTCGTCGTACATGCTGCAGAACGTACACGCGTTATGCGAGCAACCACTGGTCACCTGCAGCAGCAGCGAGTTCTGCTCGTATGGCGGACGAAACGTCGGGCCGGTGTAGTGCATCATGGGCGACTAGCCCTTAAGCCAGGTCTTGGCCTTGCGCTCGGTGATGGGCACAATGTCCTCGCCCGCGTTGTAGGGGCTGTCCGCGCCGCCGAGGCCCCAGAGGAAGTACAGGCCGCCCTTGGTCTTGAACAGCTTCTCCTCGTAACCGGCCGGGTCGCCGTAGTAGCTGAAAGCGCGATGGCCCAGCTCCTCGGCCTTCGCAGTGTCGTACACGTGCCTCTTGCCTTCGAAGACTTTATTCTTGCGCATGGTAACCTCCAAATGTCCGTGGTACAGTCGCGTACCTTTACCAATTAGCCCAACCATACCATGCTACCGCGTTGGAATTGTGAAAGGCCGCCCGCCTCGCCCGCAATCGCAGCGCAGGCGCACGTGGCCCCATATAATGATGGCGAAGAGAAAGACGGCCAGGATGAAGAAACTGCTCTATGTCGAAGGCGATTTGCCAGCGGCTCTTTTGGCTCAAACGGGCTTCGACAGCGCGGCCAACGACGGGCAGACCGAAACAAACAGCGGCGCTTCGGAAGCCATACTCGACGAGCTGATAGCGTGCGAGTTCGCGCGGTTCTCGGTCAACGACTACCGGGGCTTGCCCAACGCGCCTGCGTTCGAGATCACGGGCGGCACGCTGCCGGCCATCATATCGGCACCGCACGCGGTGACCAGCGTGCGCGACGGGAAAATCAAGCCATCGGAAGACTACATCGGGGCCATCGCGCTGACCGTCGCGAAGCGCACAGGCTGCCATGCCATCGTGGCGACGCGCACGGACACAGGCGATCCGAACTGGGACGAGCTGGCATCTTCGCCTTACAAGCAGGCGCTCTGCGATCATGTGCGCGCAAACGGCATCAAGCTGGTCATCGACCTACATGGCATGGTGGCCGCTTCGCCGGCGCTCGTGGCCGTCGGGTCCGCCGACGGCGAAACAGTCTCGCACGCGCCGGGGCTTGACGCGCGCATCGCCAGCCTCCTGCGCGACGAGCTGCAAGCGTATAGCACGCGCCACGACAAGCCCATCGTGCTCAACGGCCAGTACGCCGCCCGCGGGCACAACACCGTGGCGCGCACCGTGGCCCGCGAATGCAGCATCTCGGCGCTGCAAATCGAGGTGGCCACCCAGCTGAGAGTACCCGCAAGGCACAAGGGCCACACGCCCAAAGGCGAAAAGGTGCCGTTTTCGGGAAAGCAGCTTCCCGCAGAGCTCGCCGCGCGCAAAGTCGCCGATCCGGCTGCCGTTGAAAGCCTCATCGGCGCGTTGTGCAAAGCCGTGCGCCTAGCGCTTGGCGAAGTGGGCTAATCGCTAAACGTGTATCTGGCGCGCCCGCTCCCATAGCGTTGCAGTTTTAATACAGATTTCAAAATTGGCTGCGAAAAACGCCCTCTTATCAGGCAAAAAGTCCACTCAAAGCATCAAGTTGCACGCGTAGGCGCTCGTTGCGCGCGGCACGGGAACCGGCCGAAAGCTCGTTGGTCACCCACTCGGGCCCGATATGGCGCACGAGATCGGCGACGGCGGGGTCGGTCCAGGGCTCGTGGCGGTCGATGTTGAGCATGATGCCCACGTTGTCGTACGCGATGCCGTCGAGCAGGCGTCGCGTCATCGCCGGGTCGCAGAACGTGAACCCAGGCCACCACTGGTTTTCCACGAGCAGCGCCATGTCGGCGTCGATGCCGCCGAACAGGTTGGCAGGCGGTGCTGACATTCAGTAGCTGCTTTGCCGCTGCAACTGATGGACCATTCGGTAAAATGGTGGCATCGCAAGCTGAATCGGAAGGCGTCGCCATGGACTTCAAATACGTGCGCATCCAAGGCAGGGAGGTTTCCGCAACCACCGGATACGCCGCCGGCATCTTCAGCATGTGCTGGAAGCTCATCCAGCAAGACGTCATGGACGAAGAAGACGTCGAGCTGTTCAAGGAAATCGACTCGTGGTTCGCCGAGGAGCTGCCGTTCCCGGAGCCCTGCATGAACCGCGAACAGGTGGTTTGCTTCTTCAAAACCGAGAACACCGAGCTCATGATGCGCATGATCACGCCCGCCATGTGGCTCCTCGAGCGCTACAACCACCCGTTCTACGTGGTCTACACCAACTCGCCCGGCGAAATCGTCTACGAGGACGATTACCAGATCGCCGTGAAGATCCCCGAGACGCCGGTGGTGGAATTCAACCACGAGTGGACCGAGCCCGGCACCGGCTTGTTCCAAGGCTAGCTGCTCGCTTGCGGTAGACTGTGATGCAACTTGACCGAAAGAGAAAGGGGTCGCCATGAAGATCAGGAAAACGGTTCTCACGTGCGCGTTGGCCGCCGCCAT
>CADAKR010000037.1 GCA_902788545.1 uncultured Coriobacteriaceae bacterium | reverse complement strand
AAACGAAGAGGAAGCGCAAGCCATCCGCGCCGAGGTCGAGCGTGCCGCGCTCGAGGTGTACCGCGCCTACAGCGTGGTCGACCTGGGCCGCATCGACATGATCTGGGATGGCGGCGCGGCGCGTTGCTTCGAGGTCGACGTGGTTCCCGGCATGACCGAGCACTCGCTGTTCCCGGCCGCTGTCGCCGCCGCCGGCCTCACGTTGCCGCAGGTTCTCGACGAGCTGGTTTCCCAATACGCGTAATCGGGCAATCGGACACTTCGCTTCGAGCCGGACGTCCGGCTTCGAGCAAAACGTCCGGCCGGGAGCGCGGAAACAGAATGGCAACCAAAATCAGGTAATGTTCACGTTGTGACGCGACGAAAGTCGCTTGCATGCTTATAATGGGCATGCATTGATTCCGCAACAAGGAGGCAACCATGTCGAAGATCGGTCTGTTCATCACCGGCGCTGCCATCGGCGCCATCGCCGCCCTGCTGTACGCTCCCCAAGCTGGCGAAAAGACGCGTGCGCTCGTCGCCGAGAAGGCCAACGCCGTTGCGAGCGAGGCCAAGGATTTCGGTGCAGGCTTCCCGGGTACCGCCCAGGACGCGCTGAAGGCCTTCACGGAGAAGGGCCAGGGCTTCGTGGCCGACGCCCAGTCCCGTGTGAAGGAAGTCGCCGGTCAGCCCGCCGCGGTCGATAGCGACGACCTGCGCGAGAAGATCGAGGCCGCCCGTCAGCGCATCGCCGCCCAGGTGATGGAAAACGCCGAGCAGAGCAAGGCCGTCGAGGTTCCCGCCGAGACGAAGGAAGCCGCCGCCGAGGTCGTCGAGGAAGCTGCCGAGGCTGCCGACGCGAAGTAAATCGCGCGTATTTGGTTGTGTTTGGTGCGCCTGCCGCCAGTCGGCGTGGCGCACCTTTGCTTGTAGGAAGAAAACGCATGGGTGCTAAACTGACGACAACGAAACAGCTCATGGGCAAGCGCGTCGTGGGAGGAAAGAGGGGCAAGCGCATCGGCAAGGTGCGCCGTTTCGTGTTCCACCCTTCCGAGAAGCGCTGCATCGGCTTGCTCGTGAAGCGCCCCGACGCCGCGCTCATGTTCCATCGAAAGGACCTGTTCGTCGCGCTCGACGGGTTCCACGTCAACGACGAGGGCGACCTGGTCGTTCACGACGACTCCGAAGCGACCGAGCGGGGCGCCATCAAGGCGCTCGGCGTCAACCGGTCATGACGGTCGGCGGCGAGCTCCTCGGCTTTGTCGACACGGTGACGTTCGATTGCTCGACGGGCGCCGTTCACAGCCTGACCACCGAAAACGGCGCGGCGAACGACGCGATCCTCGGCAAGCTGACGATTCCCGGTTCGTATGTGAAGGGTTTCAAGCGCGGGCAAGGCGTGGCGCTCGTGCAAGCGGGCGAATATCAGGGCGAAACGCCTGACGAGCACGTTGAACGCGGCGCCATCATGGTGTCGGATGACGCGCTCGAGCTCGTTGCCGACGGGGGCGTCGCCGCTGCTGCGGGCAAGGCGAGCGCCGTCGTGGCCAACAAGGCCAAGCAAGGCGCCGGCAAGGCGAAGGAGGGTGCCGTGAAAGCCAAGAAAGTCGTCAAGGGCAAGCTGGAAGAGGCCAAGCCCGGCGCGCAGAAGTTCGCCGATGCCGCCAGCGAGGCCATCGATTCGGGTTCGTATGCGGTGGGCAAGCAGCTGGGCAAGGCATCGGGCATGTTCGCTGCATTCAAGGAAGAGTTCGACAAGGCCTCACGCGGGGAAAGCGACGACTAGAGCATGTCAGACGAACTGCGCGAACAGGAAAGCGCATCCAGCGAGGACGCCGAATCGTTGCGCGATCGCCTCGAGGAGCGCGCCCACGAGCAGACGACGGTGCGTGGCCGTTCAATGGACCGCGCGACCGTGCTCAAGTTCGCAGGGCTTGTCGCGTTCATCGTCATCATGGCCGTCATCGTGATCGTTGCGTGGCCCTACATCGCCGACGTGTTCTCCGAAGGGGGCGTCGATCGCCTGGTCGAGCGCGTGCAAAACGCCGGTCCGGCGGGCGTGCTCATCTTGCTGGGCATGCAGTTCCTGCAGATCATCGTTGCGTTCATCCCCGGCGAAGTCGTGCAGCTGGCGGCCGGCTTGATGTACGGCCCGCTGTTCGGGTCCATCATCATCCTTCTCGGCTGCGTTATATCCAGCAGCATCATCTTCAAGCTCGTGCACGTGCTCGGCGCGCCATTCGTGCAGGGCATGGTGTCGACCGAGCATCTCGAAAAGTTCCGCGCCTTCGAGAAATCGGGCAAGCTCGACGTTGTCGTGTTCATCCTGTTCCTCATTCCGGGCATGCCCAAAGACGTGTTCACCTATATCGTCCCGCTCACCGACATGCCGTACAAGAAGTTCATCACGCTGACAACCATCGGGCGCATTCCCGGCGTGGTCGGGTCCACATATGCCGCATCGGGATTCGCCAACGGCGAGATCGTCGGCCCCGTCGTGGTGCTCGTCGTGCTGGCCGTCATCGCGGTCGTCGCCATCGTGTTTCGCGACAAGATCCTGGGCGCCTTCCATCGGGGGGAGGAAAAATGAGCGATACCGACCATTGGAGCCAGCCGCTCGAAGACATGCAGAGCGTTGACACCTCGTACTGGCAAGGCCGCTATCAGGGCCCCGAAAACGGTTGGTTGGAACGCGATGGCGACTCGCGCAATTCCGGCACGATGTCGTTGGCCGCGCGGCAGGCGTACGCCAACGAGGCCATTCGCCAGAAGGACCACGTGTCCGCCGGCTTGCTGGCCATATTCCTGGGCGTGTTCGGGGTGCACAAGTTCTACCTCGGGTGCAACAACGCCGGCTTCATCATGTTGACCATGACCATCATCGGCGGCATGCTCACGTTCGGCTTGGCCGCCGCCGTCATCTGGCTCATCGCCATCGTCGAAGGCGTCATCTACCTCACGAGGTCCCAAACCGATTTCGATCGCATCTACGTGCTGAACCAGCGCGATTGGTTCTAAGCGACGGCGGTGGGAAGCCGCTTTCTCCCGTCTGCATTCCTGTTACAATATAAGGCGTCTATTCAACTCTATGAGGAGGAAAGGTCAACATGCCTAGCATTACCCGCGATCAGGTCAAGGTGCCCGCCGACGTCTCTCCCGAGATGCGCGAGGTGTTCATCGACAACTACATGAAGGCGACGCGCAACAGCGGCCGCCTCATGCTGTTCGCCTGCGATCAGAAGATCGAGCATCTGAACAAGGACTTCTACGACGGCGGCGAGGAAATCGATCTGGCCGACTGCGAGCCCGAGCACCTGTTCAAGATCGCCGATCAGGGCGTGTGCGGCGTCATGGCCGGTCAACGCGGCCTCATCGCCCAGTATGCAGCCGATTATCCCGAAATCAACTACCTGGTGAAGATGAACTCCAAGACCAACCTGGTCAAGACCGCCCAGGAAGATCCGTATTCGCCGCTGCTGTACGGGCTCGACACGGTGCTCGCCATGCGCGACGCGGGCGTGAACATCGTCGGCCTGGGCTACACCATCTACCTGGGCAGCGAATACGAGGCCACGATGATGGCCGAAGCCGGCGACCTCATCGCCCAGGCTCATGCCGAGGGCTTGCTCGTCGTGCTGTGGATCTATCCGCGCGGCAAGGCCGTCACCGCCGAGAAGGACCCCGACCTCATCGCCGGTGCTGCCGGCGTGGCGCTGTGCCTGGGCGCTGATTTCGTGAAGGTGAATCCGCCGAAGCCCGAGGGCGAAGACCAGCGCACGCCTGCCGAGGCGCTTGCCATCGCCACGAAGGCGTCTGGCCGCACGGGCCTCGTGTGCGCCGGCGGTTCCACGGTCGATGCCGAGACGTTCCTCACGCAGCTCTACGACCAGATCCACGTGGGCGGCGCGGTCGGCAACGCCACGGGCCGCAACATCCACCAGCGCTCGCTCGACGAGGCGGTGCGCCTGACGAAGGCCATCAGCTCCATCACGTTGGCCGATTACGGGGTGGCCGACGCCCTTGCCGTCTTCAACGGCGAGAAGGACTTCAGCTTGTAGGCGATTGCAATTACGCGAAGGTGACGGGCAGGCGCATGCGCCTGCCCGTTTTGCGTGTGGATAGGGTATTCTTTACCAAGTTTGACGTTTCGAACGAAAGGACCATTCATGTTTTGCGGTTCGTGCGGCGACAAGATAGCCGATGGGTTGAAATTCTGCGAGAACTGCGGTGCGCCCGTGACGGCTGCGCCCATCCCACCAATCGAGCAAGGCGAGCAGTCCGCCTTGCCGGCTGAGCAGCCGACTACGCCTGTCGAGCAGCCTGCAGCGCCAGCGGACCAGCCGACCACGCCTGTCGAGCAGCCTGCCGCGTCGGCGGACCAGCCGACTACGCCTGCCGAGCAGCCTGCCGCGTCGGCGGCTCCCGGCTTCGTTGCCGAGGTTCCGGCTGATTCTGCATGGGAAGCCCAGCCCCAGCAGGCGTATCAGGTCGATCAGACCACGCAGATGCCGACCCAGCCCGGTCAAAGCCCCTTCTTCGCATCGGATGGCGCCCCGCAGCCGCCGTCGTATCAGATGCCTCCCCAGAATCGGGCGCCTAATTCCGCATTCGTGCTGGTCATCGTGGGTCTCGTGCTCAGCGCGCTGTTCGTTTCGTTTCTGCCGGGCCTCGTGTGCAGCATCATCGGCCTCGTGCTGAACGCGGGCTACAACAAGAAGGGCCTCGACAATCCGCGCAAGACGTCCACGATGGTTGTCGGCATTATCGGCGTCGTCGTGGGCGTTTTGAGCTTGGTGCTTTCCATCTTCATCATCGTAGGCACGATCCAGGTGATGAACGAGGTCGAGCGCCAGGGCATCGACATCACGGCGGACGGCATCTCGGTGAGCACCGACTCGAGCGGCAACATCAACATCTCGACGAAGGATTCGTCGAGCAGCGCCGCCGTTTCGGGCACCATCACCACGGGCTCTTCGACCAGTGCGAGCAGCGCGGCATCTGCTTCTTCGACATCGGCGGCCACCGCGCTGGTTTACGACAACGCGCAGTTCCACGACGCCGAGTACAACCCCACGGTATACGCCGCCGTCGAGCTGACGGGTTCCGAGCTGCAGGACTTGCTTGACTCGTACAACTACAAATGGGACAAGACCATGAGCGCCTGGGTGGCGTCTGACGGTTCGCAATTCGGCGTGTACAATACCTCGGGCCTGATCGGGAAAGAGGAGATCGAGGCGCTGCCTCAGGGCGCAGCTGGCCAGCCGGTGGCATATGCCCTGACAGTCGAAGGCTACTCCACGCCGACGGAAGCGTTCAACGCGCTGACGAACGACGTTGTCACCGAGGACATGTACGGCAGCGACGACGTGTTCTTCGCGGTCGTGTACGGCCCTTCGATGACGCGTCATCTCGTGGCCGTCACCTCGACCGACACCAAGGAGCAGACGTTCCTCATGTTCACCGAGGAGTCGATTGCCGACGGCGTATTCGAGGGGATCGTCGGCGTCAACGCCGGCTCCACGATGGATGCGGTGTGGCAAGCCATCACCGGCGGCTATCACATCGGCGGCTACGTCAGCAAATAACGGCTTCGAATTGGACGTTTTCCTCAGAGTCAAACGTCCAATTCCCTTGGCGGAGAACTACGCTATAATCCCGTAGTGCGCCCGAGTGGCGGAATGGCAGACGCGGCGGTCTCAAAAACCGTTGGGAAACCGTGAGAGTTCGAATCTCTCCTCGGGCACCATGGGTAGCAAAGCCCGTTCGCAAGCACGGGCTTTATCATTTTGTGGAGGAAACGCCATGAACGATGGATTCCAGTCTGAAATCGACGCGTATCTCGACGCGCAGTGGGACGAGGTCGTAGCCGATATCGATTCGCTCGTGCGCATCGCGAGCGCGGAGGATTTGGCCAGCGCAGCTCCGGGCGCCCCTTTCGGGCCGGGGCCGCGCCAGGCGCTCGACCAAGCGCTTGCCATCGCCGGGCGCATGGGCCTTGAAGTGCATGATTGCGATGGCTACATGGGCTATGCCGACTTGCCGGGCGCGTCTGACACGCAGATCGGCATCATCGGGCATGTCGATGTCGTTCCTGCGGGAACGGGGTGGAACTGGCCGCCTTACGAGGTCACGCGCCATGACGGCTACCTGATCGGCCGCGGCGTCATCGACGATAAAGGCCCGATCATGGTGGCGCTGCATGTGGTGAAGTTCTGGATGGACCGCATGGCGCGAACAGGCGAGAAGCTGCCCTACACCGTGCGCGTGCTGTTCGGCGCCTGCGAAGAAAACGACATGAAGGACGTGCCGTACTACCGCGACCGTTTCGCTGACCCCGCGTTCCTGTTCACGCCGGACAGCCAGTTTCCCGTGGGTTACGGCGAATCCGGCATTTGCAGCGGCACGTTGAAGAGCGCGCCTGTCGAAGGCGGCGATATCGTCGAGCTGCAAGGAGGCCAGGCGACGAACGCCGTGCCGAGCGATGCGTCGGCGATCGTGAGGATGGACGAACCCGCTTCCCGCGAATACGAGGGCATCGAAATCAAGCCGTGCGGGCAGGGCACATACCGCGTGCAAGCCCGTGGCGTGGCCGCCCATGCGTCGACGCCCGAGCTGGGCGTGAACGCCATCGGCATCCTGGCAGGCTATCTGCTCGACTCGCACGTGGGAACGCCCGAAGAGCGCACATTCCTCGAGCTGATGCAAAAGCTGCACCGCCATGCCGACGGGTCGGGTTTCGGCATTGCATGTGCTGACGAGCATTTCGGGAAGCTGACGACAGTCGGCGGCATGGCGTGGATCGAGTCGGGGCGCATCTGCCAATCCATTGATTTCCGCTATCCCACGACCATCACGTCGGCGGAAATCGAGCGCCGCGTTAATGCGGTGGCTGCCGAGTCCGGCGCCACATTCACGATGGAACACGACAAAGAGCCGTTCCTCATGGAGCCCGATTCTGCGGCTGTGCTCGCTTTGCTCGACGCATACAACGAGGCGACAGGAGAGCACCGCAGCGGCATCACGTCGAAGGGCGGCACCTACGCGCGCATGTTCACGACTGGCGTCAGCTTCGGCGTCGAGAAGCCGTGGGAGGAAAAGCCCGCGTGGGTCGGCGGCATGCACGGTCCTGACGAAGGCGTCAGCGAAGAGCTGCTGCGCGAGTCGTTCGCCATCTACGCGCGCACTCTCGGCAAGCTCATGCAGCTCGATTTGTGATCGCCGATGCGGATGCGCAGGAGTTGAGCTCAATCGGGGGTTCTGCTGGTAAACGGTATCTTTTTATAAGTTAACGGTTGCATTTCATCCGTCAACGGTAGTATGGTACAGTGTGCATAGGGAAAGGTCCAAGGAGGAATTCGTCATGCTGAGAGCCATGATCGTCGACGACGAGGCGCCTGCGCGTTCTGAATTGCGCTTCCTGCTCGACGAGCTCGGGCAGACCGATGTGGTCGCCGAAGCTGCCAGCGTGCGCGAAGCCATCGAGAAGCTCAAAGAGTACCCCATCGATGTCATCTTCCTCGACATCAACATGCCCGAGGCCACGGGCCTGAAGCTCGCCGAGGCCTTGCAGCATCTCAAGTACCCGCCCGCGGTCGTGTTCGTCACCGCTTACAGCGAATTCGCACTTGACGCCTTCAAGGTCAACGCCGTCGATTACCTTGTCAAGCCGGTCGAAACCGATCGTCTGGCGCAGGCCATCGCGCGTGTGCGCGAAAGCGTCACGCTGCACATGCAGGCGCAGAAGTCCGAGCGCATCTCCGTCGAAAAGGGCGGCAAGAAGATCCTCATCTCCATCGACAAGATCCGCTTCGTCATGGCACGCGACGACTACGCGTACCTGCAAACCGATACCGACCGCTACTTCAGCACGGTCAGCTTGGCCCAGCTCGAAAAGCGGCTCGATGGTCACGGGTTCTTCCGCGTACACCGCGGCTACCTGGTGAACCTCTCGATGGTCGAGGAAGTCGAGCCCGTTTCCGGCGGCACGCTCCTGCTCACGCTCAACGGCGTGGAAGACAAGATCCCCGTTTCGCGCCGCCGCGTGTCGCTGCTCAAGAAAGCCCTGGGCATCTAAAAAACCGGACGCTTTGCTTCGAGCAAAACGTCCGAAGAAGAAACAGCTTGAATTGAAACCGGACGCTCTGCTCGAAGCACAGCGTCCGGTTTTTTACTTCGTGCCGAAGATGCGGTCGCCGGCATCGCCCAGGCCGGGCACGATGTAGGCGTTTTCGTTCAGCTTCTCGTCGACGGCCGCCACGTAGATGTCGACGTCGGGGTGGTGATCCTGCACGAATTGCACGCCTTCGGGTGCGGCGATGAGGTTCATGAGGCGGATGTTCTTGCATCCGCGGCTCTTCAGGCTGCTGATGGCATCGACCGCGCTACCGCCAGTGGCAAGCATCGGGTCGACCACGATGATGACCGAGCTCTCGAAGTCCTCGGGCATCTTGTAGTAATACTCGATGGGCTGCCTCGTGTTTTCGTCACGGTACAGGCCGATGTGACCGACATGCGCGAACGGCATGAGCTCGAGCAAGCCGTCGACCATGCCGAGGCCCGCGCGCAGAATGGGCACGATGGTGAAGAAGTCTTCCTTCAAAATGGTGAAGCTCCCTTTGCAAATGGGAGTCTGCACGGTGACGAGCTTCGTCTCGAAGTTACGCGTGACCTCGTAACCCATGAGCATCGAAACTTCCTTGAGCAGATGGCGGAAATTCTGCGACGAAGTGTCGGCGTTTCTCATGAGCGTCAGTTTTTCAGAGATGAGCGGATGGTCGAAAACGTGAACCTTCCCCATTGTTAATTCCTTCCGTCGGCGTGTGCTTCGTCCATTATAATCATCCGCGAGAGTAATGCAGGAAAGACGGCTCTCTCCAATCACGCTTAAAACGCACCAGGGAAAGGGCGACCCGAGTGGCTCGGGACGGACAGGTGGCATTTGAGCGGCAAGGAGAGGAAAGTGGCAGAACAACAAGTTCCCACAATGGGTGCGGTCGACGCTCCCGACGCCGTATACGACGCACGTACGGTCGGCAAGCCGCGGATGGTGCTGTTCGGATTGCAGCACATGTTCGCGATGTTCGGCGCAACCATCCTGGTGCCCGTGTTGACGGGCTTGTCGGTGCAGGCCACGCTGTTGTTCGCCGGCATCGGCACGCTGCTGTTCCACTTCCTCGCGAAGGGGAAGGTGCCGGCGTTCCTCGGCTCGTCGTTCGCGTTCATCGCGGGCTATGCCGCCATCGCGCCCAACGGCGAAGCCGATTTGCTGCCGTACGCATGCTTGGGCGTGGCATGCTCGGGCTTGCTGTACCTCGTGCTCTCCGCGCTGTTCAAGGCGTTCGGCGCCAACCGCGTCATGCGCTATTTCCCGCCAGTCGTCACCGGCCCCATCGTCATCAGCATCGGCCTCATCCTCGCAAGCTCGGCCATCGCGAACTGCTCAAGCAACTGGCTCGTGGCCATCATCGCCATCGTGGTTATCATCGTGTGCAACATCTGGGGTCGCGGCATGATCAAGATCATTCCCATCCTCATGGGCGTCATCGTGTCCTACATCTGCGCTGCGCTGCTTGGCGAAGTCGACTTCTCGGGCGTGGCTGCCGCTCCGTGGATCGGCCTGCCCGTCCTGTGGGACAACACGGTGTTCGGCCTGTTCACGAGCGGGAACATGGATTCGGGCCTGGCCATCACCGCCATCATCACCATCATGCCCATCGCGCTGGCCACCATGATCGAGCACATCGGCGACATTTCGGCCATCAGCTCCACGTGCAACCGCAATTACATCGCCGAGCCCGGCCTGCATCGCACGCTGCTCGGCGACGGCTTGGCCACCATCATCGCGTCGCTGTTCGGCGCGCCGGCCAACACGACGTACGGCGAGAACACGGGCGTGCTTGCGCTCACGAAGGTGTTCGACCCGCGCGTGGTGCGCATAGCGGCCGTCTTCGCCATCGTGTTCTCGTTCTGCCCGAAGTTCGCGGCTGTCATCGGTGCCATGCCCCCCAGCGTCATCGGCGGCGTGTCGCTCATCCTGTACGGCATGATCTCGGCTGTGGGCGTGCGCAACCTCATCGAGAACCGCGTCGATTTCCTG